>NZ_RAZO01000456.1:2433-5354 GCF_004307535.1 Pseudomonas sp. Sample_9 | reverse complement strand
TGGCCTCACCACACATTTTTGGATGAACCCATGCTCCAACTGATTCTCGGCGGCGCCCGCTCCGGCAAGAGTTGTCTGGCGGAAAAACTCGCCAGCGACAGCCATCTGGCGGTGACTTACATCGCCACCAGCCAACCGCTGGACGGCGAAATGAATCAACGCGTCGCCCATCATCGCGCACGTCGCCCGGTCGAATGGGCGTTGATCGAAGAACCACTGGAACTGGCCCGCGTGCTGCGCGAATCCGCCGACGCCGAGCGCTGCCTGCTGGTTGATTGCCTTACGCTGTGGCTGACCAATCTGCTGATGCTCGACGACGCCGAACGTCTCGCGGCCGAGCGTGAAGCCTTGCTCGACTGCCTGGCGTTGTTGCCGGGCGAAATCATTTTTGTCAGCAACGAGACCGGAATGGGTGTCGTGCCGCTGGGCGAATTGACCCGCCGCTATGTCGATGAAGCCGGTTGGCTGCATCAAGCTCTGGCCGAGCGTTGTCAGCGAGTTGTCCTGACTGTTGCCGGCCTGCCCCTGACTTTGAAAGGACCTGCGTTATGAGCCCGACCTGGTGGCTGAACCCGTGCAACACCGTGAACTCGGACATCATCGCGCAAGCGACCGAGCGCCAGCAGCAACTGACCAAACCGGCCGGTTCGCTGGGGCGCCTTGAATCGGTGGCCGTGCAACTGGCCGGTCTGCAAGGTCAGCTCAAGCCAACGCTGGATCAAGTCTGGATCGCGATTTTCGCTGGCGACCATGGCGTGGTAGCCGAAGGCGTATCGGCTTATCCGCAAGAAGTTACCGGGCAGATGCTGCTCAACTTTGTCAGCGGCGGCGCGGCGATCAGCGTGCTGGCGCGCCAGCTCGGCGCGCAGCTGGAAGTGGTCGATCTCGGCACGGTGAATCCGGCGCTGAATCTGCCCGGCGTGCGCCATCTGAACATCGGCGCGGGAACGGCGAACTTCGCTCAGGGCGCAGCGATGACTCAGGCGCAGGGCGAATCGGCCTTGCAGGCCGGTCGCGACAGCGTCTTGCGCGCGAAAGCCGCCGGCACCCAGTTGTTCATCGGCGGCGAGATGGGCATCGGCAATACCACGGCGGCCAGTGCGCTGGCCTGTGCCTTGCTCGATTGCCCGGTGGCGCACCTGACCGGTCCCGGCACCGGGCTGAATGCCGCTGGCGTCAGCCACAAGGCGCAAGTCATCGAACGCGCTCTGGCGCTGCATGCCGCACAGCGTGGCGATGCCTTGCAGACACTGTTCAATCTCGGCGGCTTCGAGATTGCCGCGTTGGTTGGTGCCTATCTGGCGTGCGCGCAGGAAGGCATTGCGGTGCTGGTCGACGGCTTCATCTGCACGGTCGCGGCACTGGTCGCGGTGCGCTTGAATCCGGCCTGTCGCGAGTGGCTGTTGTTTGGCCATCGCGGTGCCGAGCCGGGCCATCGCCATGTGCTGGAAACCTTGAGCGCCGAGCCGCTGCTGGAGCTCGGCCTGCGCTTGGGCGAGGGCAGTGGCGCGGCGTTGGCGGTGCCGTTGTTGCGCCTCGCGTGTGACCTGCACGGGCAAATGGCGACGTTCGCCGAAGCAGCCGTGGCGGATCGCCCGGCATGAGCCTGCGCCTGGATCTCCTGCGCCACGGCGAAACGGAACTGGGCGGCGGCTTGCGCGGCAGCCTCGACGATGCGCTGACCGCAAACGGCTGGACGCAGATGCGTGCAGCGGTGGTCGACGGCGGGCCGTGGGATCGCATCGTCAGTTCGCCATTGCAGCGTTGCGCGCGCTTCGCCGCCGAACTCGGTGAGCAATTGAACCTGTCCGTGCATCTGGACAAGGATCTGCAAGAGCTGCATTTCGGCGCGTGGGAAGGGCAGAGCGCGGCGGCATTGATGGAGACGGATGCCGAAGCGCTGGGGCTGTTCTGGGCTGATCCGTATGGGTTTACGCCACCCCAAGGCGAGCCAGTCAGGGTGTTTTCCGCACGGGTGTTGGCGGCGGTCGCGCGATTGCACGCGGCTTACGCCAGCGAACGGATTTTGCTGGTCAGCCACGGCGGTGTGATGCGCTTGTTGCTGGCGCAGGCCCGAAGTTTGCCCCGCGAGCAACTGCTCAATGTCGAAGTCGGCCACGGTGCGCTGTTTGCGCTGACGGTCGCTGCGGACGGCGCGCTCAAGGAAGGTCACTGAGATGTTGCCGCTGTGGATCGCCTTGCAGTTTCTCAGCAGCCTGCCGATTCGCCTGCCGGGCATGCCCGAGCCGCACCAGCTCGGCCGTTCGCTGCTGTTTTATCCGCTGGTGGGATTGCTGTTCGGGCTGATCCTCTTCGCGTTGAATCTGTTGTTGGCCGGCGCGCCGTTGTTGCTGCATGCGGCGCTATTGCTGACCGTGTGGGTATTGCTCAGCGGCGCGCTGCATCTCGATGGCCTGGCCGACAGCGCCGATGCCTGGCTCGGCGGTTTTGGTGATCGCGAGCGCACGCTGACGATCATGAAAGATCCGCGCAGCGGGCCGATTGCGGTGGTCACGCTGGTGCTGGTCCTGTTGCTCAAATTTGCCGCGCTGCTGGCGCTGATCGAGCAAGGGCATACCCTGGCGCTGATCATCGTTCCGGTACTCGGGCGAGCGGCGCTGTTGGGGTTGTTTCTGACTACGCCGTATGTGCGTGCGGGCGGCTTGGGTCAGGCACTGGCCGATCATCTGCCGCGTAGAGCGGGGTGGTGGGTGCTGGGGTTGAGTGCGCTGGGCTGCGTGTTCATCGCGGGTATTGGCGCGGTGCTGATTTCGCTGGTCGGGTTTGTCTGGCTGCGGCTTTTGATGATGCGGCGGTTGGGCGGGACTACCGGGGACACGGCGGGGGCGTTGCTGGAATTGCTGGAGATGGGGGTGTTGGTGGGGCTCGCTTTGGTCTGAAGGATTTGCGGAGATGATGCC
>NZ_RAZO01000456.1:0-2333 GCF_004307535.1 Pseudomonas sp. Sample_9 | reverse complement strand
TAAACTCATCTGTAACTTGATTTAACACACTCGCGGGTATATACACGCATCATGCTTCCTTCTCAGTGTTTGTGCACCAACCTGCGTCGCGCCGCGCGTGGCGTCAGCAGGCATTACGACGGCGCTCTCGACGGCTTCGGGATCAACGTTGCCCAGTATTCTCTGCTGTGCAATCTGCAGCGACTGGAGCAACCGAGCATTTCCGAACTGGCAGAGGCCATGGGGCTGGATCGCAGCACCTTGGGGCGCAACTTGCGCGTGCTCGAGGGCGAAGGTCTGGTGGCGCTGGCCGAAGGCGAGGACATGCGCAACCGTATCGTGCGCCTCACCGAAACCGGTGTGCAGCGCTTGGCAGCGGCATTGCCGGCGTGGGAAGCGGCGCAAAAGCGGCTGATCGACCGGCTCGGTGCCGAGAAGCGCGAAACCTTGCTCAAACTGCTCGACGAACTGGCCTGACGCCGGTTTTTTCGCGCTCAAGCGGGTATATACCCGCGACTGGAGAATAACAATGACATCGATGTGGCGTACGTGCGGTTGGGTGTTGCTGGGGAGTGCGCTGATCCTGGCGTTGTCATTGGGCGTGCGTCACGGGTTCGGCCTGTTCCTGTCGCCAATGAGCGCGCAGTTCGGCTGGGGTCGCGAAGTGTTTGCCTTCGCCATCGCTCTGCAAAACCTGATCTGGGGCCTGGCGCAACCGTTCACCGGCGCGCTGGCGGATCGCTTCGGCGCGGCGAAAGTGGTGCTGGTCGGTGGGATCCTCTACGCGGCGGGCCTGGTGTGCATGGGCCTGTCTGATTCGGCAGTGACTCTGTCACTGAGTGCCGGTCTGCTGATCGGTATCGGTCTTTCGGGCACTTCGTTTTCGGTCATTCTTGGTGTTGTGGGTCGCGCTGTGCCGCCAGAGAAACGCAGCATGGGCATGGGTATCGCCAGCGCCGCCGGTTCGTTCGGCCAGTTCGCCATGTTGCCGGGCACGCTCGGTTTGATCGGCTGGCTCGGCTGGTCGGCCGCATTGCTGGTGCTAGGCCTGTTGGTGGCGATGATTGTGCCGCTGGTGAGCATGCTCAAGGACAAGCCACTGCCGGTGCTTGGCCATGAACAGACTCTTTCCGAAGCGCTGCGTGAGGCCTGCTCGCACTCCGGTTTCTGGCTGCTGGCGTTCGGCTTTTTTGTCTGCGGTTTTCAGGTGGTGTTCATTGGCGTGCACTTGCCAGCGTATCTGGTCGATCAGCATCTGCCGGCGACCGTCGGCACTACGGTGCTGGCGTTGATCGGGCTGTTCAATATCTTCGGCACTTACACCGCCGGCTGGCTTGGTGGCCGCATGTCGAAACCGCGTCTGTTGACGGCGTTGTATCTACTGCGCGCGGTGGTGATCGTGCTGTTCCTGTGGTTGCCGGTGACGACCACCACAGCGTATCTGTTCGGTATGGCCATGGGCTTCCTGTGGCTGTCGACGGTACCGTTGACCAACGGTACGGTGGCGACCTTGTTCGGCGTGCGCAATTTGTCCATGCTCGGCGGCATCGTCTTCCTGTTCCATCAGCTCGGCTCGTTCCTTGGCGGCTGGCTGGGCGGAGTGGTATATGACCGCACCGGGAGTTATGACTTGATCTGGCAAGTGGCGGTTCTCTTGAGCCTGCTGGCAGCGGCGCTGAACTGGCCGGTGCGCGAGCGTCCGGTGGCGCGCCTGCAAGCTGCGGCGAGTGCAGCATGAGCCGGATCTGCGCGCGATTCGCCGTGACCGCGCTGGCTGCTGCGCTGTTGGCGCTGGTGTGGTGGGGCTGGCAGCGCGGCGGTCTGGCGCTGATGCAGTTGGGCATGAGCATTTGCTAGATGGCAGCGTGGCGAGTAACGTCGAAGCCTGATGACTGCCCAAGGAAATTCAACATGTTGATGCGCTGGTGTGCTGTTCCCGCGTTGCTGATGGCGTTGACTGGCCTGGCCCAGGCCGCCGATTGTCCTGAGCTGCTGCAAGGCTCGCTGCCCAAGCTGCGCGCCAAGGAATCCATCGATCTGTGCAAGCAGTACGCCGACAAGCCGCTGGTGGTGGTCAATACCGCCAGCTTCTGCGGTTTCGCCCCGCAGTTCGAAGGCCTCGAGGCGCTGAACAAGCGCTACAAGGCGCAAGGGTTGGAGATGCTTGGTGTGCCGTCGAATGACTTCAAGCAGGAGTCCAAGGACAGCGCGGAAACCGCCAAGGTCTGCTACGCCAATTATGGCGTGACGTTCAACATGACCGAGCCGCAGAAGGTTCGCGGCGATGACGCCACGCACCTGTTCCAGGTATTGGCCGCGCAGAGCAATGCGCCGAAGTGGAATTTCTACAAGTA
>NZ_RAZO01000373.1:0-2315 GCF_004307535.1 Pseudomonas sp. Sample_9 | reverse complement strand
CGACTGACACACCGCCTTCGCGAGCAGGCTCGCTCCCACAGAGGTTGAGTGAATCAGGTTATCCTGCACCCTCTGATTACGGACGCTTTTCCATGCTGGTGATTTCCAACAACGTGCATCTGCCGGATGCCGAGATCGAATTGACCGCCATCCGCGCGCAAGGCGCCGGTGGGCAGAACGTCAACAAGGTTTCCAGCGCCATGCATTTGCGCTTCGACATTCCCAACTCGTCATTGCCGGAGTTCTACAAGGAGCGTCTGCTCGCGCTGCGTGACAGTCGTATCACCAGCGATGGCGTGCTGATCATCAAGGCGCAGCAATATCGAACCCAGGAAGCCAACCGCGCCGACGCGCTGGAGCGGCTGGTCGAACTGATTCTCAGCGCCACCAAAGTGGAAAAGAAACGCCGCCCGACCAAGCCGACCCTCGGTTCGAAGAAGCGTCGGCTGGAGTCGAAAACCAAGCGCGGCAGCATCAAGGCCGGGCGCGGCAAGGTGGACTTCTAAACCTCGCGATACTTCGCCGTGTGCTTGTACAGATAGACACTCAAGCCAAGTCCGCTCAACGCCGCGAAGGCTGCGAACAGAAAGATCGAAGCAAAACCGAACCCCGCCGCAATCGCCCCGGCCAGCGGCCCGGTGATCCCCAGCGACAAATCAATGAACAGTGAATAGGCACCGACCGCCGCGCCACGGCTCGATGCCGGCACCAGATTCACTGCTTCCACGCCCAGCGCCGGGAATACCAGCGAGAAGCCAAAGCCGCTCAGCGCCGCACCGGCCAATGCCCAATGCGCATCGGGTGCAATCCATAGCAGCAACAAACCCAAGGTTTCCACCGACAGGCAGGCAATCGCCACGCGAAAGCCGCCGAGGCGGTTGATCAGATTGCCGAACAGCAGCCGCGCGCCGATGAAGCTGGCGCCGAACAGGCTCAGGCACAGCACGGCGTTGTCCCAGTGCTGGGTCGCGTAATACAGGGTGATGAACGTGGCGATGGTGCCAAAACCGATCGAGCCCAGCGCCAGTCCGCAACCGTGAGGAAAGACTTTGCCGAGCACATGCATGAACGGCAGGCGTTCACCGGCGACGATCGGCGCAGCGGTCTTCGGCCATGCCAGCGCCAGACCGAGCAAAGCGAGGAGGATGATGCTCACGCCCATGCTCCACAGCCCCAGCCGGCTCACCAGCCAGACACCGAACGGCGCGCCGATCGCCAGGGCGCCGTAACTGGCGATGCCGTTCCAGGAAATCACTTTCGCCGTATTCGCCGCGCCGACCCGGCCGATGCCCCAGCCAATCGAGCCCGAGCCGACCAGGCTTTCCGCGCTGCCCAGCACCAGACGGCCGATCAGCAGGCTGATCAGGCTCAGCAGCGGCAGGTTCGGCGTCCACGCGGAAATCAGCATGAACACACCGCTCAAGCCGCAACCAGCCAGGCCAATCATCACTGCGCGTTTGCTGCCCTGGTTGTCGATGATCTTGCCCGCGTACGGGCGACTGAGCAGGGTGGCGAGGTATTGCACGCTGATTACCAGCCCGGCGATTACGGCGCCAAAACCCAGGTCACTGTGGACGTAGCCCGGCAACACGGCGAGCGGGATGCCGATGTTCAGGTAACCGATGAAGGTGAAAAGGACGATGGAGACTACTTGCAGCGTAACCGTCAGCGGACGCTGGGGCTCGGGTATAGACGACATGGGTAACGATCCACGGGAGCAGCAGATTAGATAGGCTGCTCATGATACCGGCGTGAACCGCTCAGGGGCGGGGAAAAGTAAAACTATTTGCCGGGCGGCGCTTTCAGGATTTCGCCGGGGCCACCAATTGCGTGGTGACGAGGGCGGCGAGGGCGTTTTCTTCGCTGCCGAAACGCTCGAGCAGGGCGGCCTGTTTCTCGGGTGAGAGGCGATTCCAGATATCGATCATTTTCTCGGTGGCGCCGATCAGCACGGCAGCTTGGCTTTCGGAGAATTCGTCGGTCATGGCGGGCTCGGGTTTCAGGCAGTGTGGAAAGCGCATGTTAGCGCTTTCCACACGGTCTGTACGGCGGGTCTTACTCTTCGCTGTCGGCTTTGCGGCTGTCAGCGGCTTCTTGCGGCTCGGGCTTTTCAGCACCGGCGTGTTGCGGGGTCGTCTGCTCAGGTACGTGCAGGCTTGGGAAGGGGAGATTGGGAATCTCGTGCATGGTTGCGCTCCTCGCTAAGTCTGTTGATAGATCAGGTGCTCCGCGCTTTACAAAGCCTGCGCAGGATACAGCAGGAAAAATGACAATCAGACTTTTAATTCAAATTAATGCGACAGATGGCCGCAGGG
>NZ_RAZO01000505.1:0-2317 GCF_004307535.1 Pseudomonas sp. Sample_9 | reverse complement strand
ACGGTATAACGGCTGCGCGTGAAGTCTTTGCTGCTCGCGGGATCAGTGTCAAATCCTAGGTGCAGCACGCTGCAGAAACTGCGCGATAAAGCCAGATTCAACCTTCCACCCACCCCGCATACAACTGCACAAACCGCACCTGCAGCCATTCGATAAACACCTGCACCTGCGCCGGCAAATGCGTGCGGCTCGGGTACAGCAGCGATACCGGCCGAGGCAGCGGGCGCAGCGGTTGCAGAATTTCCACCAGAGCACCGCTAGCCAAATGCTCGGCGACCGCGATGCCCGGCGCCTGGATAATGCCGAAGCCCGACACGCCACACTGCACGTAAGCGTTCGACTCGGTGACGGTAATGCCTTTGCGGCTGACATAGCTTTTCTGTTTGCCCTCAACTGAAAACTGCCAAGGCAAGGTGCGGTTGTTCTGGCCCGAGAGAAAGTTCACGCCTTGATGGTTCGTCAGGTCTGCAAGGGTTTCGGGTGTGCCGTGCTCCCGCAGGTATTCGGGCGCGGCGCAGGTGACCATGGTCGCCAGGGCGATAGGGCGGGCGATCAGCGTTGAGTCGGGCAGCTCGCCGATGCGCAGCGCGCAGTCGATGCCTTCGCCGACCAGATCAACCGCACGATCGGTGACGCCCAGCACCATGTCGATGCCGGGGTAGGTGGCGGTGAACTCGCGCAGGCTCTTGATGAATTCCAGTTGCGCGAACGCAGTGGGAATGTCGATGCGCAGGCGGCCGGACAGCGTGGCTCCGGTGCGATCGAACATCGTGGTGGCGGCGGTGATCTCGGCCAGAATTTCCTGGACCCGCTGATAGAAAAGTTCACCCTCGGCGGTGAGTGCGACTTTCCTGGTAGTGCGCTGGAAGAGGCGCACGCCCAGCGATGTTTCCAGTTCCTGAATATAGCGAGTGACCTGCGGCCGGCCGATGTCCAGCGACTCAGCGGCTTTGGTGAAACTGCCCAGCTCCGCCAGTCGGGCGAACAGGCGCATCGATTGCAGTAATTCCATGACTTTTCCGGTGAGCTTCAGTATCTGTATTTGTTGCCTGAGAATAGAACAATCATGTCTGTTTCCAAGCATTTATTGCGCTGATGTAAAAGCCAATCATGGCCCCAAGGCAACCCCCCTGAGGGTTTGCGGCCAATAATGCATTTGGAGACACATCATGAAAGCGTGGTTACTGAAAGATTTCGGGCTCGACAATCTGCAACTGGGCGAGACGCAAACCCCGCAGCCCAAGGCTGGCGAGCTGCTGGTCAAGGTCGGCGCGGTCTCGCTGAATTTTCGTGACAAGGCCATCGTTGACGGTATCTACGAGCCGCACCTGGTGCCGAAACCGCTGATTCCGGTGAGCGATGCCGCCGGTACCGTAGTTGCAATCGGCGCCGGTGTTACTCGTTTCAAGGTTGGCGACCGCGTCAATTCACATCTGTACTCGCGCTGGTTGGATGGCGAGCCGGGGCCGAACGAGCCGGATTATTGCTTCGGTTCGCCGCTGCCCGGTGGCCTCGCCGAGTACATGATCATTCACGAGGACAGCGCCGTCGGCGCGCCGGCCAACATGAGCGATGAAGAGGCGGCGACGCTGCCAATCGCCGCACTCACCGCGTGGTACGCACTGGTGGATTTCGGCGCTATTCGACCGGGCCAGACCGTGTTGGTACAGGGCACCGGCGGCGTATCGATCTTCGCCGTGCAGATCGCCACCGCGCTGGGCGCCAAAGTCATCGCAACCTCAAGCAGCGATGACAATCTGCACGCGGTAAAACGTCTGGGTGCGGTCGCCGGTATCAACTACCGCAGCACGCCGAACTGGGCGGGCGAGGTGCTGAAACTCACCGAGGGCAAGGGTGTGGATCTGCTCCTTGATGTGGCGGGAGGCAATGGCATCAATCAGTCGGTAGCAGCGACCAAGGCCTCGGGGCGGATAGCGCAGATCGGCTTTCTGACAGGGCAGACTGTCGAGCTGAACCTGATGCCGCTGATCTTCCGCCAGACCACCATTCGCGGCATCGCGGTGGCACCGCGTTCATCGTTCGACCGGATGAACGTGTTCCTCGCCGAGCACGACATTCGGCCGGTGATCGACCATGTGTATCCGTTCGAACAGGCGCGCGAGGCCTATGAGCATCTGGCGAAAGGGGCGTTTGGCAAGATTGTGATCAAGGTGAGCTGATCAGCGAAAACGTCAGACAAACCAAGGCCAGTCAGCTCAACTGACTGGCCTTTTTTTATGTCTGTCTTAACGCAAATCCTCGGGCTGCATCGTCAGAATAATCTTCCCGACATTCTGCGAAGACTCCATCCGCCGAT
>NZ_RAZO01000321.1:25650-31614 GCF_004307535.1 Pseudomonas sp. Sample_9 | reverse complement strand
TTATACGGGCGTGGCGGTTTTGAACGCAGGCCAAGATGAACTTTGAGCCGACGAACATGATGTTTGCAGAACCGCGAAGTTAAACGCCAGCTATCACGCAGTAACCCACGATCAAGTTGCTCAACACAACCCACCGCCGCCATGTCCGCATTTTTCGTGCATTCGCGCATCATCATCGCAAACACTTCCATGTCGTAGACAAAGGTGTCGGTGTGCAGCAGAAACAAGTAATCGGTCTCAACTTTCGCCAAGGCCAGATCCAACGCCTTGCCATGGGCAATATGCCCCATTTCCTTGCCCGGCGACGGCCGCTCGATCAGATTGATCCAGTCCAGCGAACGCAAATAATCGAGGCTGGCATCCGCCGAATCGTTATCCACCACCCACACTGCAATGCCCTGCGCCTGGACATGCTCGCGCAACAGCTCCAGACACATGCGGGTAATGTCCGGGGTTTTGTAATTTACCAGGACGAGGCTGAAGTTGGATTGCGGCTGGGAGGGTAAATCGAAGGCTTTCATGTCGGAGGGACTCATCCACGGCTCAAGACGACAGGTTGATGAGCCGGGATGCTAGCGGGGGAAGCTTAGGTGAAGCTTAATTTGGCAGGGTCGGACACTGGAGAAATGTGAGGACGTAAAACGGTTGGGATGCGTACCGGATGTAGCCATGCGTTCATCAGGTTGCGAAGTAAAGCTCATCCAGTTGGCGCTTGCGGATTGCCAAGTATTCCTCCCACAAATTGGGAAAGTCCTCATCTCTGGTTAGCGGAAAGGTCAGATAGATGTGTTTTCCGACAACACTGATGTACTGGCGCGCACGTTTGAAAGCGGGCTGCTCGTACAGCGCAAGGGTCTCGTCGTAAGCGTCGTGATGGTGGCGAATCGTTACTCGATGAGGGGCAATCATCCCTCGCGCAAAATCGATCACCCAGTCGCCGTCTATGGCCGTACGCAAATAGCCGTAAACACCATCGACCGACAGCAGGATGCAGGTGTTGGCTTGGTGGCCGTCCTCATCGTTCGCTAGAACAATCTGGTCTGCGAAGTATTTGATCGTCTGGTTATCCGGACCCTGTAGAAGCAAGCTCCAGCCCTCGACGCCCATGCGAAACTCGCCGATGTTTTGAAAGGTTGCGGTCCATCGATTGGCAAGCGTTATCTGACGGGTATTCATGGGGGGTTCAGACTCGAAATTTCCGACTTATGGCGTCGCATAAACCGAAACAAATCGGCTTTACGTTTTAACAGATGTTAAGAATTCAAATAAATAGACGAACGTGGTTGCTCCCATTTCATCCATGTAACCCCGCAGCTTTGCACGCTTCGACGAACGTGGCGCCTTTTTTGTCCATGGCAGTCTTGACCATTTGATTGGCTTTCACCAATGCAGCGCTGGGCTTGGCCCATTGTTCTGGTGGCAACGCCTCAGACCACGTTTGCACTTGCTCCGGAAGGGTAGGCCGCCCTTTGCGATGCGCCCATTCGGCTAGCATGTAAGGCATCTTCCAGAAGCTCAGCACGCGCCACATGTACCAGCGGCGCAATGGCCAGTAGGATTTATTCGAGTAACCGTAATGCTCGCGCTGCTCGGGCGTCAGTTCGTCGCCACCCTCGTCCAGCGACCCCATCGCGCGTGCGTCTTCGCGTTCGATTTCAAAAGTGTGTAGGCCTTCGTACGGTTTGAGCCGATCACCGGATGGAGTCAAACCCAGTGCCTTGAGCATCGGGTTTGAAGCATCTACCAACTGACCGTCTTCCATGTAATTACGAATTGACGTCCACATCCCTAAAGCATGTGCATCGCTGGGTTGTGGTAGCAGTAGGAATTGCACTTTGTCCTGCTCCTCATCCTCCAGACCCATGCCGAACGTGTACTGGCGAGTAGCGCCATAACTGGTGACGCCCTGAGTGTTGGAGACCCAGGCGACGACGCTTTCCCAAGGTACGATGAGGACGCGGCGGGTTTTGCTGTCGACGTAGCAGACTTCGCGGCGTTGGCGGTTGAAGCGGACGGGGTAGGTTTTTGCTGCTTTAAAGACGCCGGAGAGCATTCCGTATAAGTACGCACCAAGAGGGAGAATAAACAGTAGAGAGCCACTAGCAAAAACCAGTAACGAGTCACCAATTAGGTCGACGAACCTTCGATCTATTCCGTGAGGGCTGAAAAGTACGAGCCAAGCACAGATAAGCACCGGAGCAATGAATGCTGTCGTCAATGCCATCCAAATTCCAGCGGCAAGTATTTTTCCTTGTTCAACCATTCCCCAATTACTTCCACCGAGTTCCAGGAATACTTCGTTCATCCCTGAAAAATTCCGGCGAGAGGATTGAGTTTGTCCTGTATAGACCGGTAATGGCGATAGAAACAAAGTTTCATTCATTCCACGGACGCGGACTTCTCCAGCCCTTGGCCTCTCGCTACGGATGTCCGCTGCGGCTTCAGAAGTAGTGAATTTAGCGCCGCGCTTGAAAAGGCTTTTAAGCATCGATGGTCCCCAAATCTTCTTTTTTGAACAATATGAATTGGGATTTACTTGTGCCAATCGGCAACGAGTCAGCAGAATCAAGCTTAAAGACACCGCGCGTTGGATCGCGCCTATAAGGTGAGCTAATAATATGCAGGTCACGGAGCACAAAGCAGGTTTCGTGCATTACGTCACGTTCAGCTTCCAATTGATAAGCGATGGTCAATGCCAAGGAAAAATCTGTGGTCTGCAATGAGTCACTGATCGGCAAATGAATTGTCAACGCTTCGTTGCCTTTACTGGCTACGACTAATCGACTAATCCAGGTTGTCGTGCACTCCCGCCATCTCAAGGGAAAAGGGCCGGGCGCGTAACCCCCTTTCTTTGGAACATCGCGATATTGCTGGTACGCTTTCAATTGCAATTTTCGAGTATCCATTTCCTGCGTGCTAACGCCTGGAATTATAAGCTTCAGATAGGTCTGCTTGGCATCACGAATCATTTCACAAGTAGGTTTTTGCACGACCTTTGCCAGTTCGTTCCATTCGTCCTGCATGCTGCGATTCTTAGTTTTGTTCCCCCAGACGCTGGACTCCATCCATTTTTGCAAGTCGTCCAGAGGCAAAGATTGCCTCATAGCTTCAGATCAAAGGATCGCAGCCTACGGCAGCTCCTACATTTGGAATGCGTTTCCCCTGTAGGAGCAGCCGTAGGCTGCGATCTTTTAATGTTTAACGCGCGAGTCGGGTCAAACACTCCTCAATCGACCGCCGTTGCGTCTCGGCATACAACCCCAACTCATCGATGGCCGAACGCCCCAGCGCCTGTTCGAAAGCCTGGCGATTGGAGTGTTCGGCGTAATGCGTCTGCGCAGAATCGCCGAGGTTCGACTGAAAAATCCCCGCTGCGCTCACCGGCAGGAAATCTTCGTACACCAGCGGCTCCGCTTTCACATAGCCATCGCGCAGCAAGTCCTTCAGTGACGATTCGCCAAGTCCGTGCGCCGCGATGCCCTTTTCCGTAACGAAATAACGAAAGTACGCCAGCCCCTGTTCGCGCATGCCCTCGACGCTGTCAGGAAATTCGGCAAAGTGCTGCGTCATCAGCGCGTTGTAGCGTGCGGCGTTCGCTTCATTGGGGAAGTCGCCCAGTTCATCCCGTGCGGCGTTCAACAAGCGGTCATACAGCGCGCGACCCTTGGGTGTCAGAGCTGCGCCGCGTTGTTCGATTTCGCCGAAGCGCGCACTGTGGCTGCCACGGCTTTCGGGCTGATCGGTGAAGGCGATCGGCTCGTCCAGCGCTTTGAAGCTGGTCTGGCGCAGCAGGATCGGGCAATTGCGGCGCGGTGGGCCTTCGATCACCGCTTTCGGCGTGATGCCGTGAGCAGGCATCTGTTCTTGCACGGTGTCGATGTCCAGCGTGCGCGGCGTCAGGTGATTGATGTGCGGGCCCTTGAACGCAACGACGTCAGCGACCAGGCGGTGCTGGGCGCTGAGTTTCTGGTATTGCGCAGCGCTGACGGTAGCGCTGTGGTGCCAGCGAAAAGTCTCCAGTGCCTGTCGGACGAATTCCGCGGCTTCAGTTTCATTCAAGCCGCCCGCCGTTTCCGCCTGTTCAATCAGGCGCAACGCGGCGTCGGTGAAGATCGCACGACGGGCCAACACCGACTCGGAAAACGAACGCAATTCAGGATCTTCAATCAACTCCAGACGCAGCAACGAGGTGAACACACGAAACGGGCTGACCTGTAGCGCCTCTTCATGCGCCGCGCGGAACGCTGTCGAATGCACCGGCACACCCGCCGGGGTCAGGTCGTAATAACCCACCGGTTGCATGCCCATCACCGCGAACAAGCGGGCGAGGGTGGCCAGTTCGCTCGCGGTCCCGACGCGGATGGCGCCGTGGCGCTCCATGTCCAGCCGTTCGATTTCGCCGGTGCGCTTGAGCTGTCCGGCAATGTCAGGCTGACGTGCCAGCACTTCGCGGTTGGTTTTCTCCACCAGTTCCATCAGCGCGCCGTACAGCGGCACCTCTTCGCGGTACATGTCGGACATCGCTCGGGAGAAGCGTTGGCGGATCAGGTCGGGGCTGACGAACGGCTGCACGGTCATGAAAAAAATTCCTGCCACGGTCACGGAATGGATGCTGGAAAAGATCGCAGCCTTCGCCCACGCGGGCAAACGAAGAATCCTACGAACTTCATTCTGCCAACGACTGATCCACCAGCTCGATCCAATGCTTGACCGGCGTGCGCCCGGCGCTCGCCAGATGGCTTTGACAGCCCACATTTGAGGTGACGATCAATTCAGGCCGGCCGCTTTCCAGTGCGTTGAGGCGTTGGTCGCGCAGTTGCCGCGCCAGCACCGGTTGCGTCAGCGAGTAGGTGCCCGCCGAGCCGCAGCACAAATGGCCGTCCGGCACCGGCGTAAGGTTGAAACCGAGCCGGGTCAGCACTGCTTCCACCGCGCCGCCGAGTTTCAGTGCGTGCTGCAAAGTACACGGGCAATGCACAGCGATGCGCCGTTCGCTGGCCGCGCATACCTGTTCCAGCGGTTCTTCTGCGATGACTTGCACCAAGTCCCGAGTCATTTCGCTGATCTGCCGAGCCTTATCGGCATAGTCCGGATCGTCGGCGAGCAAATGCCCATAGTCCTTGATGAATGCACCGCAACCGCTGGCCGTCTGTACGATGGCTTCGGCACCGTTCTGCAGATGCGGCCACCAGGCATCGATGTTCTGCCGGGCGCGGTCCAGGCCCTTGGTCTGGGCGTCGAGGTGATAGTCGAGCGCGCCGCAACACCCGGCCTCGCTTACCGGAGTAACGCTGATGCCCAGGCGATCGAGCACCCGCGCGGTCGCGTCATTGGTGTTCGGCGACAGGCCCGGTTGTACGCAGCCTTCGAGTAATAACACCCGGCGCGCATGCCGAGGAGCAGGGCGCGACCCCATGGCACCCAAGCGTTGCGGCAGTTTGCTTTCCAGCAGGCGCGGCAGCAGCGGCCGAAAGGTCGCGCCCATGCGCAGCAAGCCTTTGAACACAGCCGGATTCGGCGCCAGCGCGCGCAAGCCTTCGCGCAGCAAGCGCTGGGCGGCCGGGCGCGGCACCGCGCTGTCGACTACCGCGCGGCCGATGTCGAGCAGGTTGTGATAATCGACGCCGGACGGGCAGGTGGTTTCGCAGTTGCGGCACGACAGGCAACGGTCCAGATGCAGCTGCGTCTGTTCGGTGGCCGGTGCGCCTTCGAGCACTTGCTTGATCAGGTAAATGCGTCCGCGCGGCCCATCGAGTTCATCGCCGAGCAGTTGATACGTCGGACACGTCGCGTTGCAGAAACCGCAATGTACGCAGGTGCGCAGGATTTTTTCCGCTTCGGCGGCGCGGGGCAGTTGCCGCGATTGCTCGCTGAGGGTGGTTTGCATGGCTAGACCTCCGCGTACATTCGCCCGGGGTTGAACAGCCCTTGCGGGTCGAGTTGCGCCTTGAGTTGCCGGTGGTA
>NZ_RAZO01000321.1:23344-25550 GCF_004307535.1 Pseudomonas sp. Sample_9 | reverse complement strand
TCCAGCGGCTCGCCGCCGAGGCGTTGATGCGCCGCCGTCACCGAACCTTCGCCACCTTCCAGGCGCAGGTACAGGCTCCGGCCATCGTGGCACGCGGCGCTGATCGGCAGCGGTTGCTGGCCCCATTCGGCAAGTTTGCTCAAGGCCCGAGCGCAGTCGATATCAAGGCGAATGCTCAGGCACTGGCGCGGTTTCGGCAGGACTTTCAGCGACACTTCGGTTAGCACGCCGAGGCAACCGAAACTGCCGGCCATCAGCCGCGACAGGTCATAGCCGGCGACGTTTTTCATCACTTCGCCACCGAAGCGCAGATGTTGACCGAGGCCGGTGATCACCCGCGTGCCGAGAACGAAGTCGCGTACCGAGCCGGACCACGGCCGGCGTGGCCCGGACAACCCTGCGGCGACCATGCCGCCGACCGTGGCGCTGTCGGCAAAGGATGGCGGTTCGCAGGGCAACATTTGCCCGGCGTCATCCACCGCCGCGAGCAGCTCGGACAACGGCGTACCGGCGCGCACCGTGACCACCAGCTCCGTCGGGTCGTACTGAACGATGCCGCGATGAGCACGGGTGTCGAGCACTTCGCCGGCCACCTCGCGGCCGAGAAAGGCCTTGCTGTTGCCGCCCTGAATCTTCAGCGGCGTGGCATTGGCCCGCGCGGCGTTGACCTGATCGAGCAGGGCGTTGGCGGCATCGAAATCAGCCATCAGAATCGCTCCAGCTCGGGGAAGGGCAGTTGCCCGGCGTGAATGTGCATCGCGCCGAATTCGGCGCAGCGATGCAGGGTCGGAATGTTCTTGCCAGGATTGAGCAAACCCTGCGGATCGAACGCGGCTTTCACCGCATGAAACAGCAATAACTCGTCGTTGTTGAACTGCGCGCACATCTGATTGATTTTCTCGCGACCGACGCCGTGCTCGCCAGTGATGCTGCCGCCGACCTTCACGCACAGTTCGAGGATCTTGCCGCCCAGTGCCTCGGCGCGATGCAGCTCCCCCGGCTGGTTGGCATCAAACAGGATCAGCGGATGCATGTTGCCGTCGCCGGCATGGAACACGTTGGCCACGCGCAAGCCATATTCTTCGCCAAGACGCGAGATGCCTTGCAGCACAGCGGGCAATTCGCGGCGCGGGATGGTGCCGTCCATGCAGTAATAATCGGGCGACAATCGACCTATCGCCGGAAACGCATTTTTGCGCCCGGCCCAGAAACGCACGCGCTCGGCTTCGTCCTGGGCCTGGCGCACCTCGGTGGCGCCGGCCGCTGTCATGACTTCCCGTACGCGCTGGCAATCGTCGTGCACGTCGGCTTCGACACCGTCGAGTTCGCACAGCAGAATCGCCTCGGCGTCGACCGGATAGCCGGCGTGGATGAAGTCTTCGGCGGCGCGGATGGCCAGGTTGTCCATCATTTCCAGACCACCCGGAATGATCCCGGCAGCGATGATTTCGGCAACCGCGTGGCCGGCCTTTTCCACTGAGTCGAAACTGCCGAGCAGGACCTTGGCGACTTGCGGTTTGGGCAATAACTTCACCGTGACTTCGGTGATGATCCCCAGCAGGCCTTCGGAGCCGGTGAACAAGGCGAGCAGGTCAAAACCGGCTGAATCAAGCGCCTCGGAGCCCAGCGTAAGACGTTCGCCCTCGATGGTCAGCACTTCGATTTTCAGCACGTTGTGCACGGTCAGGCCGTACTTGAGGCAATGCACGCCGCCAGCGTTTTCCGCGACGTTACCGCCGATCGAACAGGCGATCTGCGATGACGGATCCGGCGCGTAATACAGGCCGAATGGGGCCGCCGCCTGGGAGATAGCAAGATTGCGCACCCCCGGCTGAACCCGCGCGATACGTGCAGCGGGGTCGATGTGCAGGATGCTGTTGAACCGCGCCATCACCAGCAACAGGCCCTTTTCCAGTGGCAGGGCGCCGCCGGACAATCCCGTACCGGCACCCCGCGCGACCACGGGCACGTTGTTCTGATGGCAGAGTTTCAGCAGGGTTTGCACTTGCTCCAGACGCCGGGGCAGGGCCACCAGCATTGGCGTGGTGCGGTAGGCGGAGAGGCCGTCGCATTCGTAGGGTTTGAGTTCATCTTCGCGCCAGAGGATGTCCAGGTCCGGCAGGGCGTGTTGCAGAGCCTTGAGCAATTCGCCCTTGTTCACCTCGGGCAACGGACCGTCGAGGCGTTCGTCGTAAAGGATGTTCAT
>NZ_RAZO01000321.1:4256-23244 GCF_004307535.1 Pseudomonas sp. Sample_9 | reverse complement strand
CCTTGTTCACCTCGGGCAACGGACCGTCGAGGCGTTCGTCGTAAAGGATGTTCATCTCTGTCGTTCCAGAAATTCCCCGTACAGCCGCGCGGTATTTCCCGGCTGTTCGACCATCGGCATGTGCCCGACGTGATCCCACACATCCACTTCGAGATTGGCGATGCCTTTGCTCCACACCGGCACGCTGCTGACGTCGATCAGGCGATCCTTGCGCCCCCACAGCAACAGCGCCGGACATTTGATCTCGGCCAGTTTCGGCTCCATCGGCGGGCTGGCGCGGAAGTCGCGGAAGATTTCTTCGAGCTCGTCACGTTGTTGCTCATAGCGCTGGGCGACGGCGTCCAGCACCAGCTTCGGTACCCACGGCGGCGACTCCATGGTCATCGCGTAGAAGCGCTGAAATTCTTCGCGGGAGTTGATCAGGAACGGATTGTGCCCGCGCGCCAGATGGCGCTCCATGTCGCTCGGCTCCGGTGCGGTGACGCCGGCCGGGTCAATCAGCGCCAGCGATGCGATCCGCTCGGGATAGGTCGCCGCCAGCCACGCGGCGATGTAGCCGCCCATGGAGTTGCCGATGACGTGGACTTTCTCCACGCCGCAGACGTCGAGCAGTTGAATCATGCGTTTGGCCTGCACCGCAATGTCGTAACCGCCGCCAGCCTTGAAGCCAGTCTCACCGTGGCCGGCCAGATCCGGAATGATCACCCGATACTGACGGACGAAATGCCGGGCGCAGCGCAGCCAGAGGTTTTTATCGGCGCTGAAGCCGTGCAGCATCAGGATCGCGCTGGACGCCTCGTACGGCCCGCCTTGCCAGGTCGACACGGTCATCTCGGCGATCGGCACTTCGATCTTGTGCAATTTGTACAACCTGGCCTCGCTGGCCATGGCCAGGTCGTACAGCCAATGGCCAACCGCCGGATAACTCAACCAGCTCCAGGCCACGAAAACCGCGAGTGCGACAAACAGCAAAAGCATCGACGTCTTCCTTTTACGTGTTCAGGACAAAATATGGTCGGCCGGTTTCAGCGCCCGGGTCAGCAGGTAATAGCTGAAACTGAAGCCGGGAAACATCGCGATCACATGACCGCTCTTGCTCTGGTACCAACTGTGGCAACCACCGGACTTCCACACCGTGCGCTGCATTTCCCGGTGGATCATTGCAGTGTAGGTACGTTCTGCGTCACGGCGCACTTCGATGCTGCGCAGGCCTTTGGCCCGTACGGTGCGGATGCAGTCGAGGATGTAGTTCATCTGCGATTCGATGATGAACAGCGCCGAAGTGTGGCCAATGCCGGTGTTCGGCCCGGTGACGATAAACAGGTTGGGGAAATCCGGCAGGCTGGTGCCGAGGTAGGCGCGCGGGTATTCGGCCCAGACATCTCTAAGTTGCACCGCGTTCTTGCCGCTGACCGGGTAGGAAATTACCCCGTCGGTGGCGTCGTAACCGGTGGACCAGACGATCAGATCAACTTCGAGATGCTCGCCGTCCACGGTGTTGATCCCGCTTTCGTCGATCGAAGCGATGCCGTGCTCGCGACTGTGCAGCGTGACGTTGGCGCGGCTCAGCGCCGGGTAGTACGTGCTGGACACCAACACCCGTTTGCAGCCGATGGTGAAGTCCGGGGTGAGCTTCTCTCTCAGCAGCGGGTCTGGAACCTGGCGCTTGAGAAAGCGCAGCGCATGTTGTTGGACCAGGTGAATTGCCGGTCTTGAGTATTTGAAGGCGATCACCCGGGTTTCGAATTGCCAGTAGATCAGCCAGCGCAGCAGCTTGTACGCCGGCTTCAGGCCAAGCAGCCAGCGCTGGAAACGGCCGAATTTGCGATCGGCTCGCGGCAGCACCCAATGCGGCGTGCGTTGGAACACATGCAGATGTTCGACCTGGGGTGCAATCGCCGGGATCACTTGGGCTGCGCTGGCACCGCTGCCGACGATCGCCACGCGTTTACCGCGATAGTCGTAGCTGTGATCCCAATTATTTGTGTGAAAAGTCTTGCCTTGAAAGCGATCCATCCCGGGAAAGTTGGGAATGACCGGCTGACTCAACGGCCCGGAAGCATTGATCAGGAATTGGGTTCGGAAAGTACCTCTGGCGCGGGTGTGCACCAACCAATGCTTTTCCGCTTCGTCCCACTCGACGCGCTCGACATCGGCCCCCAGTTCCACGCGCTCGCGCAAACCGAACTGCTCGATCAGCTGTTCGGTGTAGTGACGCAGTTCCGCCTGTTCGGCGAACATCTGCGACCAGCGGTAGGGCGCGAATGACAGCGAATACAGCGGCGACGGCACGTCTACCGCTGCGCCGGGGTAGGTGTTCTGGCACCAGGTGCCGCCGAAGAAGTCGCGTCTTTCCAGGATGCGAAAATCGTCGATCCCGGCCTTGAGCAGGTTGACCGCCGCGCACTGGCCGCCGAAACCGCTGCCGATGATCAACACAGCGTAGGTATGCATGTGCCCCCTTTTTATAGTTGTTTTTCCATTTCCCCTCTTTCATTTATAGCCAACTCTGGGCCGCTCGTGCGGCGCTGATAGCGCTCTATTCAGGCCGCTGGCCGGTGATGGCTATTTAACCGTGCCCTGATAGACTCCGAACACATCCGTGTCGGGGTGTAACCATGCATCGCGCGGTCGAGGCCCTTATGGGAAATACGCGGGGAAAGGGACTTTCACTGGCCAGGAGGCTGTACAGGTCGCGGGTGTTCGGGCTGCTGCTCGGGCTGATGTGTGTCAGCGTGGCGATGCACGCGCTCGATCCGCCGCTGTGGGTGTGGGGCCTGATGCTGTTCAACGGCCTGGTCTGGCCGCATCTGGCCTTTCAATGGGCGCGCCGTGCGAGCGTGCCGTTTCGCGCCGAACACCGCAATTTGCTGATCGACGCGTTCATGGGCGGCTTCTGGGTCGCTGCCATGCAGTTCAATCCGCTGCCCAGCGCAACCACGATTTCGATGATGGCAATGAACAACGTCGCCATTGGCGGTGGGCGTTTTTTGCTCGCCGGGTCGGCGGCGCAGCTATTGGGCATCGGCGTGGGGCTGGTGGTGTTTGCGCCGGCGTTCATTCCGCCAACAACGCCGCTGCAGCTCTACGCCTGTTTGCCGTTGCTGTTGCTGTATCCGCTGGCGCTGGGCTGGATCTGCTTTCGTCAGGCCTCGACTCTCGGTCGGCACAAGCGCGAGCTGTTGGCGCTGAGTCGCACCGACAGCCTGACCGGCCTGCTCAATCACGGCGCATGGAAGGATCAACTGAACCTCGCGTTCCAGCGCTGCAAACGCCAGCAGCAGGGCGCGGCGATTGCGCTGATCGACATCGACCACTTCAAAGCGATCAATGACACCTATGGGCATGTCGCTGGCGATATCGTCCTGCGCCAGTTGAGCAAACTGCTCAAACAGAATCTGCGCGCCACGGACGTGGCCGGGCGCTATGGCGGGGATGAGTTCTGCGTGATCCTGCCGGAACTGCCGCTGTTCAACGCAGCTCAGGCGATGGAGGCCTTGCGCGAGCGTTTCGCCGTGATGGGCTATGAGCAGAACCCTGCGCTGAAGGTCAGTCTGAGCATTGGCCTGGCCGCCTACGACCCGAGCCATGCAGACGCCACGCGTTGGCTGGATGAGGCCGATCAGGCGTTGTACGAAGCCAAGGCGAGTGGGCGCAACCGGGTGATCTGCAACAGCGACAACAAACCGAGGCAGGCGCTGCTGGATTCGGTTTGACGAGTGATCGGAGATCCCATGTAGGAGCTGCCGAAGGCTGCGATCTTTTGGGACGCTCTGCGTCCCGGCCTGCAGTCCTTTGCTGCGCGTGGGAACGATCAAAATCAAAAGATCGCAGCCTTCGGCAGCTCCTACAGTTTGTTCGGTGTCAGTCGGGCAAGTGTCGCATCCGCTATAGAGCCTCGCGCCGATGTCGGTTACGGTTGAAGTCCCCCGACACGAAACAAGGACTGCTTCATGACGTTCTCATTTCCCCGCTCACTGCTGGCTGCCAGCCTCGGTCTGTCCCTCGCATTCTCGGCCGCAAACGCCGCCGAACCACATAAACAAGTGCTCGCCGATGCCGAGCAGTATCAGCCCGAAGCCCTGAAGTTACTGGAACGGCTGGTCAATATCGACTCCGGTTCCGGTTATGAACCGGGCCTGAAACAGGTCAGCGAGATCGCCATCGATGAGCTGAAAAAACTCGGCGCAACTATCGAACTGGTGCCGAACACCCCGGAAAAATCCAACCACGTGCTGGCCACGCTCAAAGGCACCGGCAAGGCGAAAATCCTGCTGATGGCGCACATGGACACGGTGTTCAAGGAAGGCTCCGCGGCCGAGCGGCCATTCCACATCAAGGACGGGCGTGCCTACGGGCCGGGGGTGATGGACGACAAGGGCGGCATCGTCGCCGGCATCTACGCGCTTAAAGTGCTGAAGAACCTCGACTTCAAAGACTACGCGCAGATCACTTTCCTGCTCGACGCCAGCGAAGAAACCGGCTCGGATGTCGCCACCGACCTGATCAAGAAAACCGCCAAACAGCACGACGTCACCCTCAACCTCGAACCGGGCCGTCCGGCCGATGGCCTGGTGGTGTGGCGCAAGGGCAGTGCGACGGCGCTGGTCGAAGTCAAAGGCAAAGCCGCCCACGCCGGGGTCGCGCCTGAATTGGGCCGGAACGCGGCGATGGAAGCGGCGCACCAGATTCTCCAGCTGGGCAAACTCGGCGATGAGGCGAAGAAAACCACCATCAACTTCACCGTGCTCAAGGCCGGCGATCGCACCAACGTGATTCCGGATCAGGCCACGGCCAAGGCGGATGTGCGTGCGGCAGTGCCGGAGGAATTTGATCGCATCGAGAAGGATCTGGCGCGGGTCTCGCAGGACAAGTTGATTGCCGATACCGAAGTGAAAACGTCCTTGCAGCGCGGTTTACCGCCGATGCCACAAACGGCCGAGTCGGATCGCCTGATGGCCATGGCCCAGGGAATTTACGGCGAGATTGGCCGCAAGCTGACCGAGGAGGGCAGTGGTGGCGCGGCGGATGCCAGTCTGTCCGCAGGCGTTGGCACGCCGACGCTGGATGGCTTCGGGATCGTCGGCGGCAATATTCACACGCCTGAGGAATACGCCGAAGTGGCGAGCGTGGCGCCGCGGATTTATCTGTTGTCGCGGATGATAATGGAGTTGGCGAAGCCGCGGTGATGGGGTTTGCGGTGTGACGAGGCCGGGCGGGGTGCCAGAGAAATCGGCCCCTCACCCTAACCCTCTCCCGGAGGGAGAGGGGACTGACCGCGTTGTTTGTGGTCCATGTGGCAACCGCCAGATCAAGTTGAATTCAAATTCGCATTCAACGCGATCTCTCACGTCGGCGTAGATCCAGAGCATCCCCCAATCAGTCCCCTAGCCCTCTGGGAGAGGGCTAGGGTGAGGGGCTTTTGTGGGAAGTGTGGAAGTCGAGGACGGCGTACAAAAAATACCGAAAAGTCCGACAGAAGCTCTCGTTGCGGCCGTCGGGCGCGGCTCTTATAGTCTCGGTTCGCAGATAACTCTGCGACGATCTTGGCCGGTCGAATACAGAACCTGACCTTTCTGGAGTGAACTCTATGACCGACCAAGTAATGTCGCACTACCTCCCCATCGACACCTACGACGCCGAATCGCCGGTGCTCTTCATCAATACTCACACTGAACTCAGCGACATGGCCGCCTGTGCGATGAACCGGTTTGTGGTCGTGCGTGATCTGGCCGACACCTTTGCCAGCCTTAACCTCAAGGGCATTTCCGATTGTGATCTGACGCGGGTGACCAGCGCGGTTCATCTGCTGATGCGCGAGGGCTGTGCGATTCTGAATGTGATTCAGGCGCGGGCGGCGCAGCGGGAAGAGGCTTACAAGACGCCGGTTTAGCGGTGTCGCGGCTGTCGCTTTCGCGAGCAGGCTCGCTCCCACAGGGGAGCGCATTTCAACTGTGGGAGCGAGCCTGCTCGCGAAGGGGCCGGTACAGCGTATGCATCACTCCTTGACGCTCATGTATTCCTTGGCCCAGAGAATGTATTCCTCCGGCTGGGTGTAGGTGTGGGTCAATTCGGTCGCGCTCAAATCGGCGGCCTGGGTGAAGATCTGCCGCTGTTCACGCAGGCTGTCGTAGGTGGCCTTGATCGCGGCGAAGTAGGCGCCGTGGCCGTCGATGGTCACACGCACGCCCAGTTCGGCGAGGCGTTTGTCGTCGCGCAGGGCCGGGTTGCCGTAGGTGACCAGCATCAGCGGCACGGTCAGGTGCTCGGCGATCTGTTCCAGTTGATCGAAGTCCTGCACGCCGACCATGCAGATACCGTCAGCGCCCGCCGCTTGATATTGGCGGGTGCGGCTGATGATTTCCTGGTTCGGCAGAATGCCGGCATTGGTGCGGGCGATGATGGCCATTTCCGTGTCGACCCGGGCTTCCAGCGCCGCGCGGATCTTGCCGACGCCTTCGGCCACGGTGATCAGGTCGGTGGATTTGCGCCCGAATTGCGCGGGCAGCAGGGTATCTTCGATGGTCAGTGCAGCGACGCCGGCGCGTTCCAGTTCGACGATGGTGCGCATCACGTTGAGGGCATTGCCGTAGCCGTGGTCGGCGTCTGCGATCACTGGCAATTGGGCGACGCGACCGATGCGCGTGGCCTGTTCGGCGAATTCGCTGAGGGTGATCAGGGCGAAGTCCGGTGCGCCGAGCACCTGTAGCGAAGCCACGGAACCGCCGAGGATACCTACTTCAAAACCCAGGTCAGCGGCGATGCGGGCGGACATCGGGTCGAACACCGAAGCCGTGTGGTAGCAGGTGTCGGAGGCCAGCAACTGACGGAAATTGCGGCGCAAATCTTGATGGGAAAGCCTGGTCATACGAGTTCCACCAATACATAAGGAATGGAAAGGCTTGAGCAAAGGTGTCAACGCCGAAGAATGAAAAGGCTATCACGCGAATGGGTCAAGAATCATGACGAATTTGCGCGGCAGGACTGGCGGCTGAAAGGTTTAATCTCCCGTGCCGGAAATATCAGGCCGCCACGGCATGTTGCTGTTGATGGGGCAGGAGCACCGCGCGCACCGAATTGCCCGGCTGCAATTGCAGGCGTTTGGCGGTGAGTCGGTCGACCACCAGGCTGTTGCCGACAAGTCGACCGTGGGCTGCGGTGATACGGCAGTTTTCAAGGCGGCGGTTGTGAATCAGCCACAGCGGTGCCTGCTCATCCGGGGTGCCGAGGCTCAGGGTCAGTTCGAGGCTGTCGCGTACCGTGCGGATGCTGCGGATCGGCGCTTCGATGACCGGGCCACCGTCGAAAATGTCGATGTAGCCTCTGTGCGCAAAACCTTCAGCCTGAAGGATTTTCAACGCCGGTTGGGTGTTTGGATGCGTCTGGCCGATCGCCGCCTGCGCCTGTTCGGTGAGCAGGCAGGTGTACAGCGGCTGACGTGGCATCAGTTCGGCGATAAAGGCTTTGTTGCCCAGGCCGGACAAGTGATCGGCGTGGGTGAAATCCATCTGGAAAAAGTGCCGGCCGAGGCTGTCCCAAAATGGCGAGCAACCGTTTTCATCGGCACTGCCGCGCAGTTCGGCGATCATCTTCTCGCCAAACAGGTGCGGAAATTCGGCGACGAACAGCAGACGACCCAGCGACAGCAAGCGGCCATTGCTGCCGCTGCGCTGGTCATGGCGCAGGAACAGCGAGCACAGCTCCGATTGGCCGGTCAGTTCGTTGTTGAGGAACAACGTCGGAATCTGTCGTTGAATGCCCAGGTCCGGTGCCGAACTGACAGTCACCCCGAGCCGGTAGTTGTACCAGGGCTCGCGCAAGCCAACGGCGCCGGCCATCGCGCTGACACCGACCACGCGCTGCTCATCATCCTCGAGTACGAACAGGTAATCGGCATCGGCGCGTTCCACCTGTTCGGCGAATGCGCGCTGTGCCCAACGCACTCGATGTGCGAGGCGGTCCTCGTTGGCAGGAAGGGTGGTGAAACCTGGCCCTGCCTGTTCGACGAGGGTCATCAACGCAGGCAGATCACTGACTTTTACCGGACGGACAATCATGCTCCAACTCCTTTGGCGTACCGATTCAGGCGCGGATGGCTAACGCGGCTCACAGAGCGACCAACCGTATCGAGCTGCCATCGCTGACCTTCAGCGCCGCACAGATGGCGGGTGTCAGGGGTAGCGGCTGACCGGGGTGATAGTCGAGTTCGGTGACCATCGCGCGGTAGTCATGCAGGGCGTCGTTGCTCAGCAGGTAACGGCCACGGGCGTCGGTCGATGCTTGTTGGCGTACGCTGGCGGTCTGGCTGTCAGCGATCGAGCGAATGTTCGCGGTACGCGCATACAGCGTCGGTCCGGCGTCGAACAGGTCGATGTAGCTGTTGGTTTCGAAGCCTTCCCGCTCAAGGATGTCGAACGCTTCCTGGCCGTCCGGGTGCACGCGCCCGATACAATCCTGCGCCGCTTGCGGCAGCATCGGCACGTAGATCGGGTATTGCGGCATCAGTTCGGCAAGGAACGTGCGGCTCTGTAACCCGCACAGACGCTCGGCTTCCGCGTAGGGGAGGTCGAAGAAGTGCTTGCCCAGCGCATCCCAGAACGGCGAGTGACCATGCTCGTCGCTGTAGCCGACGATCTCGGTAATCACCGCCTCGGAGAACCGCTGTGCATGCGCAGCAATAAACAGCAGGCGCGCTCGCGACAATAGTTCGGAAAACGGCGTGCGCACCAGCGCGGAGTCAATGTGGAATCCGCGCAGCAAGGTATGCCCGCTAAGGTCATGGCACAACGACAACGCCGGCACGCCGTGCTCGATGTTCAACTCCCGCGAAGCGCTGGTGAAATGGCGGTTGCGCAGGCTGTAGAACGGCTCCTTGAAGCCGGCGGTGGCAAGGATTTCCGAGCAGCCGACCAATTGCCGGCGTTCGAGATCTTCGAGCACGAAGAAATAGTTCTCCGGCCCCTGCGCTGCGGCGGCGCTATCGAAGGACGCGCACGACGCGGCGATTTTTTCGCGCAGGTGCTCGCTGTCATCCGGCAGCGAGGTCACGCCGATCAGGCTCTCGCGAGCCAGGCGCTGTAGCTGGGGCAGATCATTCTGCTCGACTGGGCGTAAGACCAGCATGGATGTACTCCTGTATCAAAAGGTTCGGCCCGTTCGCCGAACCTGACTATCACTGTCGGTTTCCACGCGTTGAATCGGCGGTCGCCTGATTTGTTGTCAGACGCCGCTCTTTTTCTTGTCAGCCTTTGCTCGGGTCTGGCAGCGCTGTGCTGGCGCCGAGCTTGTTGAGGAAGAACAGGTACACCAGGCCCAGGGCAATCCAGATCAGGCCGAGTTTCTGTGCATCGACGCCCATGTTGTACATGATGGCGGCGACGATGATGAAGCCGATCACCGGGCAGAGCAGATGGCGCACAACCTGTCCCGACTTCTGCCGACGCCAGTAGTGGTTGATCACCGTCAGGTGCAGCAGCATGAAACCGCTGAGGGCGCCGAAGTTGATCAGCGAGGTGAGGATGTCGACCGCGTCGATGAACAGGTAGCAGATCAGCAGCGACAACACCGCCACCAGATAAATGCTCAGGTACGGCGTGTTGTGTTTCGGGTGGACCTTGGCCAACACTTTGGGCAGTTTGCCGTCGCGGGCCATGCCGAACAGCAGACGCGAGACGGCGGCCTGCGAGGTGATCGCCACCGCGACGCCCCAGGCCAGCGCCGTGGCGACGGCGGTCAGGGTCGCCAGCCAGCTGCCGGCGGCGATTTCGGCAATTTCATAAAACGCGGTGTCGGCGGATTTGAAGCCCATGCCCGCTGCCAGATCGGTGGCAATCCACGTTTGTACGACGAAAATCGTGCCCATCACCGCCAGAGTGATCAGCGCTGCCTTGCCGACACTGCGGCCCGGATCTTCCTTGATTTCTTCGGCGAGGGTGGAGATCGCGTCGAAGCCGAGGAACGACAGCACGGCGATCGACACGGCTTGCATTAGCAGGGCGAAGTTGAACGTTTCCGGGTGATACAGCGGCGCCAGCGTCAGCTCACCGTTACCGCCACCGTTGTGCAACGCGTTCCAGGCATAGAACAGGAAGATGCCCAGCACCACCAGTTGTGCCAGCAGGAACAGCATGTTCATCCGCGCGGTGAAGGTGATGCCGCGCAGGTTGACGAACGTCGCGCTGACCAGAAACGCCAGGATGAAGCCGACCTTGGGAATGTCCGGGTACAAATGATTGAGCGCCATCGCCGAATACAGGTACAGCAGCGGCGGAATCAGCAGATAGTCGAGCAGCATCAGCCAGCCAGCGATGAAACCGACATGTTGATTGAGGCCGCGCTGGGCGTAGGAATATACGGAGCCGGCAACCGGAAAGGCCTTGGCCATGCTGCCGTAACTCAGCGCGGTGAACAGCATCGCCACCATGCCGATGATGTACGCCAGCGGCACCATCCCCGGTGCTTCGGCGTTGACGTAGCCATACACCCCGAACGGGGCGATGGGGATCATGAAGATCATCCCGTACACCACCAGATCGGTGAGCGTCAGGCTACGTTTCAACTCTTGCTTGTAGCCGAATTCTTCAATTTCCATGAAGCGCAACTCCTTGTCAGCCATCGGTCGGTTTATGTTTTATCGGTCCATCGTTTACAGCAAAGGTGCGAGGTAACCTGCCCAGCGCGAAACCGCTTCGGGGCTGCGCAGCAGATCATTGCGCACCTCGATCAGCACCGCCTCAAGGCCCCTGGCATCACCGTGCACGGGCACGGTCATATCGCCCAGCGGGTCAATTTTGTACGGCTGGTTGCCCGCGACTTTCAGTGGATGCGCTTGGAGGCCGTCAAGCAGGCGCTCGGCATAGTCTCTGGCCTGGCCGAACAGCACGCCGACTTCAAGCGGTCGCGGCTGGCCGTAATACACCGGGGTAAAACTGTGAATGCCGACCACACGCACCGCTTGGCCTCGGGCGATGCGCTCGTCGATCAAAGTCTGCAAGCGCGCATGAAACGGTTTGAACAGGGTCTGCCGGCGATACTCGCGGGCCGCTTCGTCGAGCTCGCGATTGCCGGGGATCTGGTAGATCTCGCTTTGCAGTGGAATGCTGTCCGGGGCATGTCGCGGGCGGTTGAGGTCGATCAGCAGCCGTGAGTAATTGGCGCTGAGCAACGTGGCGCCGAGCTGTTCCGATAACTGTTCGGCCAGTTGCAGCGCGCCGATGTCCCAAGCGATATGTTCGCGTGCGGCCGCCTCGTCCAGGCCCAGATTGTTCAGGGCTTCGGGAATGTAGCGACTGGCGTGTTCGCACACGAGGATCAACGGGTTCGTCGAGTCCTCGCGGCTCAGGTTGTAGACCGGGCGGGTGTACAACCCAAGCTCGGCGGATTCAGTACAGGCGTGCATAGTGCTCACACAGGTCAGCGGGCGAGAGCTGTTCCGTCAGCGCCAGTTCCTCGGTTTTCAGGGCGTAATAAGTGTCGAGCAACGGCTTGGGCAGCCATTCGTTGAAGGCTGCACTGTCGCGCAGGCAATCCAGCGCCTGCGCCAGCGAGGCGGGCAGGGCGACGATGCCCCGGGCCTTGCGTTGCTCGTCGTTGAGTGAATCGGGAATTTCATCGGTAACCGCGTTCAGCGCCAGACGCTGTTCGATGCCCAGCCGCCCGGCAATCAGTAGCGCAGCCATGGCAAGATGCGGCGAGGCGGTAGCGTCCATGGCGCGGAATTCCAGGTTGAACTGCTGCGCGGCGGACTTGCCGCCCAAGGTCACGGTCGGGCAGATGCGCAGCGCCGCTTCACGGTTCTGCTGCCCCAGACACGCATACGACGCGCTCCAGTGGTGCGGCTGCAAACGCTGGTACGACAGCGGCGTCGGCGCGGTGAACGCGCACAGCGCCGGTAGAAAATGCAGGACTCCGGCAGCCCAGTGCTGACCGATGCTCGATAGGCCGTTGCTGGTGCCGGCGTCGTAGAGCATCGGCTGACCGGCCACATCGAGCAGGCTGACGTGCAGATGGACACCGTTGCACACCGCTTCGGCGGCAGTCTTCGGCGCAAAACTCAGATCCAGGCCCATCTGCCGGGCGATTTCCCGAGTGATTTCCCGCACGTTGACCGCGCGATCCGCCGCCGCCACGCCAAGGGTCGGGCGGCAGGTGATTTCGTATTGGTGCTTGCCGTATTCCGGCAGGAACATTTCCGGCTCGACCCCGCCATCGCGCAGGGCGCTGAGCAGCCAGCCGCCGAATTCGGCGCCTTGGCGCTGCGCTTCGAGAGAGAACGCCGCGTGTTCGGCAATGCCTGCGTGCAGGTTGAATTCATGTTCGAAGGCGGCGTTGACCTGTAACCCCAGCTCATCGTGATAGCGCTCGATTTCATCGCGCAGCAATGTGCGTGGGCAGGCGCCCCATGCCTGGCCGTCGGTCTCACGAATGTCGGCGTGAATGAAATCCAGCACCGGTGCATTGGCGTCCGGGCCGCTGCCGACAGTGACGCGGCTGCTCAGATCGGGAATCAGCCGCAGGTCGCCGTACGCGCCCCACGGATTGCTCGAGGCGATGATGTCCTGCGGCGTCAACGCGCTGTTGGCCGGTACCCAACCGCAACCCGCCGCCTGGTAATGCTCCAGCTCATCGCTGGGAAACGAGCGGCCACGGGTGATGCCGATCAGGTCGGTTGTCACCAGCGTGGTCATCGGTAAAGGCGTCAGGCGCGGGCTCATGGCTGCATCTCCTGCAAACGGCCGAGCACAGTGTCCGTGTCGGTGATCCAGCAATAACCCTTGATCGCGTTGAGACAGGCGTGGTGGCGTTCAGCTGTGTAAGTGGCGCAGGCGTCCTCCACCAGCGTGACCAGATAGCCACGGTCGGCGGCATCGCGCACAGCCATGTCCACGCATTGGTCGGTGACAATGCCGGCGATGATCAGATGACGGGTCTGCAGATTGCGCAGCACGTAATCAATGTTGGTTGAATTGAACACCCCGGAGGAGGTCTTCGGCAGCACGATTTCGTTTTCGGTCGGGGTCAGTTCAGCGATGACCTGAGCCTGCATGCTGCCCTTGGGCAGGTGCATGTCAGACAGTTTGTGATCGAGCGAGCGGTCGCGACCGTCGGCAGTCAGGCTTTCGATAATCGTGTGCAGCACGTTCTGCTGCGCCTGACGAAAGGCGCCAAGCAGACGCTGTTGGTTGGGCACCACCTGCTTGCGCGTGCGCTGGAGAAAATACTCGGCATCCGGCTCGCTCAGGTGCGGGTCGAATTGCGGTTCGAGCCAGGCGCGCTGCATGTCCACCAGCAGCAAAGCGGTGTGGTCGGTCGCAAACGGCAGGTCCCGAGGCGAGCGGTGGGGAAGGCTGAACATCCTTATTTGTCCTCCAGCAGGTGAGTCGCAAAGTCGTTGCGCAGGGCATCGATGCCTTCCAGGCGATCAGCCGGGTCCGGCACGCGCAAGGTCAGGCAGGCAATCAACGCCTCGACCTGCGCCAGCGCCGGCACCATGGTGTCGAACGGCGACGCCGATTCCACCGGCGCGCTGATGATCAGGTCGGCCAGTTCGCGCAGCGGCGAGGCGTAGACATCGGTGAACAACACCACTCGCGCGTTGTTGTTTTTCGCCGCCTGCGCAACGCGCAAAGCTTGGGTCTGATAGCGCCGGTAGTCGAACACCAGCACCACGTCCTGACGTTGCAGATCGTATAAACGGTCGGGCAGCAGGGCGTTGTCTTCCAGGGCGAAGCAGCCGGGGCGCAGCAGACGCAGGTGGTTGAGCAGGTAATTGGCCAGCAGAATGCTGAAGCGGCCACCGAAACAGTAGACCTGATGGCGGCTGTCGAGCAGCCATTCCACGAGGATGCGCACGTCCTCAGGCTGGGTCAGGGCTTGGGTGTCGACCAGCAAACGCTGGCTGTCCGCCAGGTAATGCGCCCAGGCATCGTCCTTGTTCTGCTGCGAGCGCGGCTGCAACAAGGTGCGCGGTGAACGCAGGCGATGATCCATGTCGCTGAGCAGGGCTTCCTGGAATTCGGCATAACCGCCGAAACCGAGCTTTTTCACCAAGCGCACGATAGTCGGATCGCTGACACCGGCATGTTCGGCCAGCCGCGCCATAGGCCCGAGACCATTGCGCGGGTACTGGTCGAGCAGGGCGCGAACGACTTTGCGCTCTGACGGCGTCAGGTCCAGGCCGGGCTCGGTGATCAGGTCTCTGAGAGGGGGCATCCGGGCTCCTGCTGGATGGGGTGTCGAATTCGTTTCACAATCCGTTAAACGAGTATTTATGTAATGGGTGTTACATGTCTAGCGAATTTTTGTACAGGTTTTTCGAGCACCAAAAGTGTGCAGGATGCCCGTGTAGCAAGGCTTACGTGGAAGTTGCAACGCTCTGTAGTCCTTTGCCCTCGCTGGTGTCAGACATCGCCCAATGAGCGCGTTCAGCCAGCGGCCGGGCTACGCTGAGGACCACGGTTTTACGGCACAATGCGCCGCAGCCCGGCTAGTGGCCGTTGCTTTCATATAATTCGAGCGAGTACCTGCTTGTGCCAAGTAGCCGTTTGACACTGATTTGCCATGCGCGAACCGTCGCACAGAAACTGGCGCGTTTTCCTACGGACGAGCCTGTTGAAAATCTGGCTGTTCGGTCCGACGCGTTCAGGGCCCGATTGGCCGTAACACGGCTGATTTGCGCCCCGGAATTGAGAACTCAGCAAACGGCGGCATGGTTTGGTGCCGATGCAGAGATTGATCAAGCCCTGCGCGATTGCGACTGGGGACGCTGGCACGGCCAGTCGATCAAGGATCTGCAAGCCAACGAAAACCAGGCTTTGCAAGCCTGGCTGGCCGATCCTGAAGCGGCACCCCATGGCGGCGAATCAGTCAGGCAACTGACGCAGCGGGTGACAAAGTGGCTGGACACAATCGCTGCAACGCCTGGGCATGTGGTGGCAATCACCCATCCGTTCGTCATGCGCGCAGCGCTGATGCAGGTGCTGCAGGGCGCGGCGTTCCACGCAATCGACATCGAACCGCTGGCGATGATCGACTTGCGCTTCAATGGCATCTGGCGACTACGCTTGCCGGGCATGGCCCTTGACGAGGAATTCTGATGAAACAGTTGCTGGTCATCGGCATTGGCGCCGGCAATCCGGACTACATCACCATGCAAGCGGTGAAAGCGCTGAATCGGGTCGATGTGTTCTTTCTGCTGGATAAAGGCCAGAGCAAGCAGACACTGATCGACCTGCGCCGGGAGATCTGCGAGCGCTACATCACCGACCACGCTTATCGCTTTGTCGAAGCCAGCAGTCCGGAGCGCGAGCGCGGCGATGTCGACTACACGGCGAGCGTCGATGCACTGAACCGCGCCAAGCAGCAGACCTTCGAACGGCTGATCAATGAAGAATTGTCCGACGGCCAATGCGGCGGATTTCTGATCTGGGGCGATCCGGCGTTATACGACAGCACATTGCGGATTCTTCAGGCGATTCAGGCATCAGGCCCCTGTCAGTTTGAATACGAAGTGATACCGGGGATCACCAGCGTTCAGGCCCTGGCTGCGCAGCACAAAATACCTCTGAACACGATTGGTCGCTCAGTAGAAATCACCACAGGCCGGCGATTGGCGGCGGGGCAGGTGAGTGAATCGGACAGTCTGGTGGTGATGCTCGATGCCGAGGATTCGTACCAGCGGGTGGCGGATCGGCAGACCGAGATTTTCTGGGGCGCTTACCTGGGCACGTCGGATGAGATTCTGCTCAGCGGTCGGCTGGCGGATGTCGCCGATGAGATCGAACGGGTGCGCAAAGCGGCGCGGGCGGAGCATGGGTGGATCATGGATACCTATCTGTTACGCAAGCCTTGAGTGGTTGCGCCTGAACACGCGCTTTCGCGAGCAGGCTCGCTCCCACAAGGAAATGCGTTGCAGAATGTGGGAGCAAGCCTGCTCGCGAAGGGGCCAGAACATTCACTACAGACTCTGAACATGCAAAAAGAAACTCGATGCAACGCAGTCACCAGTTCCCCTCACCCCAGCCCTCTCCCGGGGGGAGAGGGAGCCGACCGAGGTGTCTTGCGTCAGACATCGACCTGGATGACCGAGTCGATTATGGATTCAACTCTGCTCGTTCAAGCCGACATCACTCCTGCGCATTCCCCGATCAGTTCCCTCTCCCTCTGGGAGAGGGCTAGGGTGAGGGGCTTTTGAGCAGGCTAACGCGGATGTCGTGGTTAAACGCGTTCCAGCGCCAGCGCGACACCCTGACCGCCACCGATGCATAAGGTCGCCAGACCTTTTTTCGCATCGCGTTTGAGCATTTCATGCAGCAGCGTCACCAGCACGCGGCAGCCCGATGCGCCGATCGGGTGGCCGAGGGCAATGGCGCCGCCGTTGACGTTGACCTTGTCCAGATCCCATTGCAGGTCCTTGGCCACGGCCAGCGATTGCGCAGCGAACGCTTCGTTGGCTTCAATCAGGTCGAGCTGGTCGATGTTCCAGCCGGCCTTGTCCAGGCAGCGGCGGGTCGCCGATACCGGGCCGATGCCCATGATCGCCGGGTCGACGCCAGCGTTGGCATACGCAGCAATTTTCGCCAGAACCGGCAGGCCCAGCGATATGGCTTTCTCGGCACTCATCAGAATCACAGCAGCGGCACCGTCGTTCAGCGACGAGGCGTTGCCAGCGGTGACGCTGCCGTCCTTTTTGAACGCCGGACGCAGTTTCGCCAGGGATTCTGCGCTGGTATCGCCGCGTGGCTGCTCGTCGACCTTGAACGCCACCGGATCGCCTTTGCGCTGCTGGATCAGGATCGGCGTGATTTCATCAACGAAGCGCCCGGCCTCGATCGCAGCGGCAGCTTTCTGCTGGGAAGCGGCAGCAAACGCGTCCTGCTGTTCGCGGCTGATCTCATACTTTTCGACCAGATTCTCGGCAGTGATGCCCATGTGGTAATCGTTGAACGCATCCCACAGGCCATCGCTGATCATGGTGTCGACGATTTGCGCGTGGCCCATGCGCAGACCGGTGCGCGCGCCCGGCATGATGTAGTTGGACAGGCTCATGTTTTCCTGACCGCCGGCGATGATCACCTCGGCGTCGCCGCAACGGATCGCTTGCGCGCCCAGGTGCAGAGCCTTGAGGCCCGAACCGCAAACCTTGTTCAGGGTCATGGCCGGTACGGCGTGTGGCAGGCCAGCCTTGATTGCGGCCTGACGTGCCGGGTTCTGCCCGGCGCCAGCGGTGAGCACCTGGCCCATGATCACTTCATCGACCTGCGCCCCGTCCAGACCGGTCTGCTCGAGCAACTGGCGGATCACCGCCGCGCCCAGATCTACTGCGGACACATTGGCCAGGGAGCCCTGAAAACTGCCGATCGCGGTACGCGTGGCGGCAACAATGACGACGTCTTGCATGTGCGAATTCCTCACTGGGCAGCGAACTGCATTTCCGGTACGTGATCCGGGACGATCAGTTTACCAGCGGTTTTGGCGACGATTTCCTCAACGCTGACGCCAGGTGCGCGTTCCTTGAGGACAAAAGCGCCATTTTCGATTTCCAGATAGGCGAGGTCGGTCAGCACGCGCTTGATGCAGCCGGCACCGGTCAGCGGCAGGCTGCATTTGGCCAGCAGCTTGGACTCACCGTCCTTGGACGCGTGGGTCATGATGACAATGATGTTGTCGGCGCCGGCCACCAGATCCATCGCGCCGCCCATGCCCTTGACCAGTTTGCCGGGGATCATCCACGAAGCGATGTTGCCTTCAACATCCACTTCAAAGGCGCCAAGGACGGTCAGGTCGACATGGCCGCCACGGATCATCGCGAAGGATTCGGCGGAGTTGAAAATCGACGCGCCGATCCGCGCCGTCACCGTTTGTTTGCCGGCGTTGATCATGTCGGCATCAATGGTTTCTTCGGTCGGGAACGGGCCCATGCCGAGCAGGCCGTTTTCCGATTGCAGCATGACTTCCATGCCTTCGGGGATGTAGTTGGCGACCAGGGTCGGAATGCCGATGCCGAGGTTGACGTAGTAGCCGTCCTGCATTTCGCGGGCGACGCGTTGAGCCATTTGTTCGCGGGTAAGTGCCATGTTGTTGTTCTCCGTAGGCCTGAATTATTTGCGGATGGTGCGCTGTTCGATGCGTTTTTCGAACGTGCCGCAAATGACCCGGTCGACGTAGATACCCGGGGTGTGGATCTGCGTCGGGTCGAGTTCGCCGGGCTCGACGATTTCCTCGACTTCGACCACGGTGATCTTGCCCGCGGTCGCGGCCAGCGGGTTGAAATTCTGCGCGGTGTGACGGTAAACGACGTTACCGAAATGGTCGGCCTTCCAGCCTTTGACGATGGCGAAATCGCCGGTGATGGACTCTTCCATCAGGTATTTGCGGCCCTTGAACTCACGCACTTCCTTGCCTTCAGCAACCGGGGTGCCAACGCCAGTGGCGGTGAAGAACGCCGGAATGCCGGCGCCGCCCGCGCGCATTTTTTCGGCGAGGGTGCCTTGCGGGGTAAGGATGACTTCGATCTCGCCCTTGAGCAGTTGCTCTTCAAACAACTTGTTCTCGCCGACGTAGGAAGCTATGACTTTGCTGATCTGGCGGTCGGTGAGCAGCACGCCAAGGCCGAAACCATCAACGCCGCAGTTGTTGGAAACCACGGTGAGGTCACGGGTGCCCTTGCGCTTGATCTCGGCGATCAGGTTTTCTGGGATGCCGCACAGGCCAAAGCCGCCGGCGATGACGGTCATGCCGTCTTCCAGCCCGGCCATCGCTTCCTCGTAGGAATACACACGCTTGTCGAAACCTGCCATAGGCACCTCTTTTATTATTTGCGGGCGGCTGGCTAGCCGAATGACTGGAGTGTCTCTCTGTGGAATATATTTGTTAAGTTGATTTTTGCGGTTGATTGATTGATAAATCTCACTAATACGCGTTCGGCGATGATCGTTCCCACGCAGGAGCGTGGGAACGATCAGGGCCATCGCATCACGGCTTGCAGCTT
>NZ_RAZO01000321.1:0-4156 GCF_004307535.1 Pseudomonas sp. Sample_9 | reverse complement strand
TTCCCACGCAGGAGCGTGGGAACGATCAGGGCCATCGCATCACGGCTTGCAGCTTGAAGCTTGCCGCTCGCAACTGGAGCAAAGCGACCATGACCATCAAACAGATCCGTGCCTTTCTCGCCGTGGCCCATAGCCTGAGCTTCGCCGTGGCCTGCGAGCGTCTGCATTTGTCGCAATCGGCGCTGAGCCTGACCATCAAAGCGCTGGAAGAGGGCTTGGGCGGGCGCCTGTTCAGCCGCAACACGCGTAATGTCGCGCTGACCCCGGAAGGCGAGTCCCTGCTGCCGCTGGCGCGCCGCTTGATCGCCGATTGGGACAACGCCGAAGACGAGATGCGCCAGCGTTTCAGCCTCCAGCGCGGACGCGTGACGCTGGCGGCGATGCCGTCGTTTGCCGGCAATCTGCTGCCGCCGATTCTCAAGAGCTTTCGCGCGCGCTATCCGAACGTCAACGTCACGGTCAATGACGTGATCAACGAACAAGTGCTGGAAATGGTCCGCGATCGTCAGGTTGAACTCGGTGTGGCGTTCGCGCCGATGCAGAGCACGTCGATGACATTCACACCGCTGTATGTCGATCGCTTTGTCGCCGTGGTGCCGGCCGATTCAGCGCTGGCCGGTCGCGCCGATATCGATTGGCAGACCTTGCTGGAGCAACCGTTCATCACCCTGCAGCGGCCATCGACCGTGCGGGTGATGCTGGAAGAGCATTTGCAGGCGCGCGGAATGAAGTTGCCGGTGGAGTTCGAAAGTCATCAATTGGCGACCGTCGGGCGAATGGTTGCCAGCGGGCTTGGGGTCAGCGCGGTGCCGGCATTGTGCGCGGGGCAGATGCGCGAATTGGGCGCGCATTGCTTGACCTTGAATGACTCGGTGGAGCGGGCGATTGGCGTGTTGACCGAGCCGGGCAATGAACTGTCGGCGGCGGCGCAGGCGTTGTTCGAGATTCTCAGGGCGGAAAATTTGCAGCGGCAGTTCGATTTCCCCCTCACCCCAGCCCTCTCCCCAGGGAGAGGGGGAAAGGGAGCCGACCGCGTTTAGTTTCAACTCCCGGGTTCTACCTGCCGCCTCCAATTAATGTGGGAGCAAGCCTGCTCGCGAAGAACGATAACGCGGTCTAAACCTTGGTCACGCGCCACAGATACCAGGCCGCCACCGTCCGATAAGGCCTCCACGCCTGGCCAATCTCGATCATCTGTTTGCGCGTCGGCTGCACCTCCAGTCTCTTCAAACGCCGATATCCCTCACGCACGCCGAAGTCATCGGCCGGCAGAATGTCCATGCGTTCGAGGCTGTAGATCAGCAGCATCTCCACGGTCCAGCGGCCGACACCGCGCAGGCTGGTCAGGCGTTCGATCAGGGTTTCATTGCCCATCGCCCGTGCAGTCGGGTAATCCGGCACCACGCCGTCCAGCGTCGCCTGGGCAATCCCTTGGATCGTCGCGATCTTGCTGGCGGAAAATCCGCAAGCGCGCAGTTGCTCGACCTCGGTAGCCAGAATCTGCTGCGGACGCGGAAACGCCTGCCCCGGAAACAACTCCACCAAACGCCCAAGGATCGCATCGCCGGCCTTGGCGTGCAGTTGCTGATAGGCAATCGCCCGTACCAGCGATTCATAGGGATCGCGCGCCGGATGTGGCTGATGCAGGCACGGGCCGACGGCGCTGACATGGCGCTGCCAGTCAGTGTCTATCGCGGCCAGAAAAGCGCTGGCCATCTCATACATGTCAGCCATGTTGCGGTGATTCGGACATACCCATCGAAATCCTTACTTGCGTGTTGGATTGCATGGCTCAAAAAGCCAATTGTTGAGTCATTTGCAGTGCGGCGTTTTCCAGCCTGAGCAAGAACGCCTTGCGCGGTTGTCCGCCGCCATAGCCGGTCAGCGATCCGTCGGCGCCGATCACTCGGTGGCATGGCACCACGATCGACAGCCGATTGTGCCCGTTCGCCAGGCCGACGGCACGGCTGGCGCCGGGTTTGCCCAGGCCTGCCGCGATGGCGCCGTACGTGCTGGTGTGGCCATAGGGAATTTGCAACAGCGCCGCCCACACCTCACGGGCGAACGCGCTGCCGGGCAGGTGCAGCGGCACGTTGAACCGAGTGAGTTTGCCGGCGAAATAATCCGCCAGTTGCACCTCGATCTGCTGCAAGTGGGCGTTATGCCCCGGTGCAATCGCGTAGCCGTAACGGTTTTGCAGGGCTTCGACTTCCCGGGTCAGCGCCGGGCGGTCGAGAAATTCCAGCAGCACCAGCCCACGGCGCTCGGCCATGGCGATCATCGGCCCCAGCGGCGTGGTCAGGCGAGTGAACAGCAACGGTTCACTATTGGCCGCGCGGCCCGGGGTGATATGGAAGGACTTCTGAAACGCGTCGCGAAAACCACTGAGCGATTCATAGCCGGAGTCGAAAGCGGCGTGATCGATCGAAGTGCCTTGCCTGATTCCGCCCAGGGCCATGCCGAGGCGTCGTGTGCGCAGCCAGGCGTGGAAGGTCATGCCGAAGTGCTGCTTGAACCAGCGCCGCAATTTCAGCGGTTCGATGCCTTCGGCGAGCAACTGCGCATCGCTCCAGCGCCGTTCGGGATCGGCGTCCACCGCATTCAGCAGGCGCTGCACCCAGTCCGGGGCGATGGCTGCTGCGTCCAGCGGTTTGCAGCGCAGGCAGGCGCGGTAACCGGCGCACAGGCACTCGTCGGCGTGGGCGAAGAATTCGACGTTTTCCGGTTTCGGCTTGCGCGCCGTGCAACTGGGGCGGCAAAAGATCCCGGTGGTTTTCACGGCGGTGAAGAACACGCCTTCATAGGCAGTGTCGCGCTCGAGCATGGCGCGAACCATTTCGGCGTGGGGCGGCAGGGCAGCGGCTGGTATGTTCATGACGTGAGAGTAAATCCGCTTTGTCGATGGCTCCACCGAAAAATCGACAGTGAATTTTTTCCCTTGTGCAGCACAATGAGCGAGTCGCCGCTTTCGAGGAAGCCAAACCATGCAGCCGTTTTCCATTCAGCGCATCGATCATATCGTCCTGCGCGTCGCCGACCTGCAACGCAGCATCGATTTCTACGCCAGGGTGTTCGGCGCCGAGGTGGTCAGGCATAACCAGCCACTGGGGCTGGTGCATTTGCGCGCTGGCACGTCGATGATCGATCTGGTCGACTTGCACGGCGAACTCGGGCGCAAGGGCGGTGGCGCGGCGCAGTCGCAGCGACGCAATGTCGACCACTTCTGCCTGCGCATCGAACCGTTCGACGAAGCCGCGCTCATCGCTCACCTGCAATCGTTCGGGCTGACCGTTGAACAAGCCGCCAGGCGTTTTGGCGCCGAGGGTTACGGCTTGTCGCTTTACTGTTTCGACCCGGATGGCAATCAGGTCGAACTCAAAGGCCCGTCCGAGAGCGATCAGCCAGCGGTTTCCTGAAGCAGCAACTCGGTCACTTGCGCCAGAGCCGAGCGGCCGTTTTGCGGTTGTTCAGACGCCAGATTCAACAGCGCCAGTTGCCGGTCGGCGCTGGTGCCGCTGGCGATGATCGCCCGCGCACGCTCGAACAACTGCGCCGCGCCCAATGCCAGCGCCGTATCGGCGAAACGCTGCTCGGCCAGTTCCAGCCATTGCCCGATCGAACAGTCGCCGTCGATACCTTCGACCAGAAAGCGCGCATTAAGCCCCAGGCGCTTGGCGCGCCAGCGGTTTTCTTCCAGCATCGAACGCGCGGTCTGGTCGTACAGCAATCCGGGCCGCCGCTGTGCACTGGCATGAGCCACCAATACCCGGAAAAACGCCGTCAGGGTCAGCGCATCGTCGACCCGAGGGCAAGCGTCGGTCATGCGCAGTTCGAGAGTCGGGAAACGCGCGGCCGGGCGCACGCCCCACCAGCACTCGCCGGGCTGGCTGATGGCGCCGATGCGTGTGAGAAAAGCCAGGTGTTCGTCGTAATGGCGCTGATCGGCAAACAGCGGCGCAATGCCCATGCGTGGCCACTCGTCACACGCGGTCTGCCGGTAGCTCATGAAGCCGCTGGCGGCGCCATCCCAGATCGGCGAGGAGCAGCTCAGCGCCAATAGCAGAGGCGTCCACGGCAGCACTTCGTTCATCACCGCAATGCGATCCAGCGGCTCTGCCACCTCGACGTGCACATGCAGGCCCGACAGCACGCTGCG
>NZ_RAZO01000219.1:0-2374 GCF_004307535.1 Pseudomonas sp. Sample_9 | reverse complement strand
GGCTTGTCGGCCGTGATCGGCGCGGTGAAAGCCAAGGCTGCGCGCATCATCGCCATCGACATCAACCCGGCCAAGTTCGAGATCGCCAAACAACTCGGTGCCACCGATTGCGTGAACCCGAAAGACTTTGATCGTCCGATCCAGGAAGTGATCGTCGACATGACCGATGGCGGCGTCGACTTCTCCTTCGAGTGCATCGGCAATGTGCAACTGATGCGCGCCGCGCTTGAGTGTTGCCACAAAGGCTGGGGCGAGTCCGTCATCATCGGTGTCGCCGGTGCCGGTCAGGAAATCGCTACCCGTCCGTTCCAGTTGGTTACCGGTCGCGTCTGGCGCGGTTCGGCGTTCGGCGGCGTGCGTGGCCGTACTGAATTGCCGAGCTACGTCGACATGGCCCAGAGCGGCGAAATCCCGCTGGATACCTTCATCACCCACACCATGGGCCTGGAAGATATCAACAAGGCGTTCGACCTGATGCACGAAGGCAAGAGCATCCGCACCGTCATTCATTTTTAAGGAGCAGCGGCAAGCTACAAGCCACAAGCTGCAAGCAGGCGCAACGCCCTCTTGCAGCTTGAAGCTCGCAGCTTGCGGCTGAAGTGCTATGAATCTGGAAAACATTTCCTGTCAGAAGAGTTTCGGTGGCTGGCACAAGCGCTATCGCCATCGCTCCGAAGTGCTTGATTGCGACATGGTCTTCGCCGTGTACCTGCCGCCGCAGGCGGAGCAGGGCGGCAAGCTGCCAGTGCTGTACTGGTTGTCGGGGCTGACCTGCACCGACGAGAATTTCATGCAAAAGGCCGGTGCGATGCGCATGGCTGCCGAGCTTGGTCTGATCATCGTCGCCCCCGACACCAGCCCACGTGGCCCGGATGTCCCGGACGATGCGGACAAGGCTTGGGATTTCGGTCTCGGCGCCGGGTTTTATCTGAACGCCACGCAGGAACCGTGGGCGCGTCATTATCGGATGCATGATTATGTCGTGCAGGAATTGCCGGCACTGGTTGAAGCGCATTTCCCCGCTTCCGACAAGCGCAGCATCAGCGGCCACTCGATGGGCGGCCACGGTGCTTTGGTCTGCGCGCTGCGCAATCCCGGGCGTTATCAATCAGTGTCGGCGTTCTCGCCGATTACCCATCCGATCGACTGCCCGTGGGGCCAGAAAGCCTTCTCCAACTATTTGGGTGAAGACCGTTCGAAGTGGAAGGAGTGGGACGCCTGTGCGCTGATTGCCGAGGCCTCGGAGAAGTTGCCGTTGCTGGTCGATCAAGGCGATCGCGATGATTTCCTCGCCACCCAGCTGAAACCCGAAGCCCTGCAACACGCCGCAAAACAAGCGGGGTATCCGCTGGAGCTGCGCCTGCAACCGGGCTACGACCACAGCTATTTCTTCATCTCAAGCTTCATTGACGACCACTTGCAGCATCACGCGCGCGCTCTGCGCGGTTAATGCAGGTAGAATCACGCCCTGACAAAAATCGGGGCGTTTTTTTTATGCGTATTGGCCACGGCTACGATGTGCACCGTTTCGCTGAAGGCGATTTCATTACTCTGGGCGGCGTGCGGATTGCACACGGCTTCGGGCTGCTCGCTCATTCCGACGGTGACGTCTTGCTGCACGCCTTGAGCGACGCTTTGCTCGGCGCGGCGGCGCTGGGTGATATCGGCAAACATTTCCCGGACACTGACCCGCAATTCAAGGGCGCCGACAGCCGCGTGCTGTTGCGTCATGTGGTCAGTCTGATCCACGCCAAGGGCTGGAAAATCGGCAACGTCGACAACACCATCGTTGCCCAGGCGCCAAAAATGGCGCCGCATATCGAATCGATGCGCGCGCTGATCGCGGCGGATCTTCAAGTTGAGTTGGATCAAGTGAACGTCAAAGCTACCACCACCGAAAAGCTTGGCTTTGTCGGTCGCGAAGAAGGCATCGCCGTGCACTCCGTTGCCTTGTTGCTGCGCGCATGAATGAACTGCAATTGCTCGGCCCTCGGGCCTATGGCCAACCTCTCGGCACAGCGGTACTGAAAGCCAGCGCCGAAGATTTCCAGGTCGATGAAGTGCTGGATATTCCGTTCAGCGGTGACGGCGAACATTTGTGGATCTGGGTGGAAAAGCGCGGCCTCAATACCGAAGAAGCGGCGCGGCGGATTGCCAAAGCGGTGGGCGTGCCGTTGCGCACTGTCAGCTATGCCGGTCTCAAGGATCGTCAGGCCCTGACCCGACAGTGGTTCAGCGTGCAGTTGCCGGGCAAGGCCGATCCGGATCTGTCGGCGGCGGAAAACGACACGCTGAAGATCCTCAAGACCACGCGCCACAAGCGCAAGCTGCAACGCGGTGCGCATTCGGCCAACGGTTTCACCCTGCGCCTGAC
>NZ_RAZO01000145.1:0-2394 GCF_004307535.1 Pseudomonas sp. Sample_9 | reverse complement strand
ACTACACGACTCTGTGGACCGGCGGCAACGGCGGCTATGAAGGCCTGCTCGGCACACCGCGCACGTTGGGCGTCACCGGTCGCTACGACTTCTGATTCGTCATTCAAGGAGCTGCATCATGTTGCGTATCAAAACGGCTTTGCCGGTGTTGCTGTCCGGCGCAGTGCTCAGTGCCGGCGCCCTCGCCGCACCGAGTGTTTACCCGACGGGCGTCACTCGTTACGACCCGAACAAGGCGTTCAACCAGTACGTGATTTTCAGCGGCGCCGACAAACAGACGCACCTGATCGACATGAATGGCAACGAGGTGAAAACCTGGCCGCAGGCGGGCTTCCCGTCGGCGATTATCGATCCGAAACTGGTCGGCGGCGAGCGTGGGCATGTGCTGCTGCAACTGAGTGAAAAGAATCCCGGCAAGCTCGGTTCGGCCGGCAACGGTCTGGGTAATCAGAGCGTCGGCGAGCTGGACTGGAGCGGCAAAGTCGTCTGGCAATGGGGCGACAAGGCACCTGGTGGCGCGGCGCAACAGCACCATGATCAGCGCCGTTTGAGCAACGGCAACACCGTGGTGTTGGCGAACAAGGTGCACAAGGTCAAAGGCTTCAAAGTGCCCGAGGTGATCGACGATGCGATCTATGAAGTCAGTCCCGACGGTGCGGTGAAATGGCAGTGGCTGGCCTCCGAACATCTCAATGAATTCGGCTTCACTGCCGAGCAGTTGAAACTGGTGCGTGCCAGTGAAAATCCGGACTACCTGCATATCAACAACCTCAGCCTGGTAGGGCCGAACAAGTGGTTCGATGCCGGTGACAAGCGCTTCAATCCGGACAACCTGCTGGTCGATTCACGCAACGCCAACTTCATCGCGATCATCGACAAGAGCAGCGGCAAAGTGGTCTGGCGCCTCGGCCCGAACCTGCCGCTGATCAACCCGAAAACCGCGCAGAAACTGCCGCGCCCGGTGGATCAGTTTGTCGGTCAGCATGATGCGCACATCATCCCGGCTGGATTGCCTGGCGCGGGCAATTTGCTGGTGTTCGACAACCAGGGGGCGGCGGGTTATCCGAACGTCACCCTCGGGCTGATTTCCGGTTCGCGGGTATTGGAAATCGATCCGCAGAAAAACCAGATCGTCTGGCAGTACAGTGCGGCAAGTTCCAAGCAGCCTGGGTGGGCGTTCTACAGTTCTTTCATCAGCAGTGCGCGGCGCTTGCCCAATGGCAACACGCTGATTGACGAGGGCATGAACGGACGGTTTTTCCAGGTGACGGCCAACGGTGAAAACGTCTGGGAATACATCAGCCCGTATCTCGGCAAGGCACCGGGCAGCGATGCGATCAGCAACTGGGTGTATCGGGCGCTCCCTGTGAGTTATGACTGGGTGCCAACGGGCACGCCACGCTCCGAGACAGCGGTTATTGCACCCGTTGTCGGCGTGCAGCAAACCAATACCAGCCGTTAGTTGAATTGGAATTAATGCGCGAACGAACGGCGATAAGTTATGAGGCGGATGAATAGTGCTTATTGCAAATTCGTTAGTAAGTCACGTGGACAATAAGTAAATGTCCGACCATTCTGACTGTCGTGAGTTTCCAGGAGGAAACTTGCTCTCATCGGAAGACACTTATCCAACGATAAAGGAAATCTCGTTATGTCAAGCATTAATGGCACTTATGTAAATTCAAACTCTGGCGCCAAGCTGGTGATTACCGATGGTAATGATTCCAACGGCTCGTTCAGCGGAACGTTGAGTCAGGGTGGCGTGAATTACGACATCCGTTATGGAAACTACCATTTCCAGAACAGTACCGGTAACCCGACCACCATTGCAGTACTTGCTCAGAATGGTAATAGCGGTTATCAGACATGGACACTGTTTTCGCCGGATCATAACTACGCAAAATTGCGCGCTGCCGGCTCCCGTACAAACTTCGATGGTGATGTGGTGACCTTGGGCGGGGAATTCGTAAAACAGTAGTCTTGCTTGAAAAATTAAAAGGCCGGCGCACGAAAGTGCTCCGGTTTTTTTGTTATTCAGAAAAAATCATTATCAACTATCTACTTGGTATTAGTCGTCCTGCAAAACCGGGGCAGGCGAATTTGATGCGTTGCATGAATACTTTCGATGCCTGAAAAGCATGCACTTTCTCACCTGTCGCTGCAGCCCGCGTGGCACGTGGCTTTGGCGGAATTGATCAATTTATATATTCCATAAAAGCCTATGGATAACGTTAAAGATTACTTTCGGAGATAAGCGGCAAGCCCAATGATTCACCCACCGATCCACCGTGGGGGATTCAACAAACGGTTGATCGGCAGTTTTTGTAGAGAACGCAAAAAGACCGCAGGGAGTTGAACAATGGGCAATGTCCAGACCGCCGCCAGCGCAGGGGA
>NZ_RAZO01000462.1:5157-31735 GCF_004307535.1 Pseudomonas sp. Sample_9 | reverse complement strand
CGCCACTTTACGCAGCGCTACCGGATCAGCAGCTGTAGTACAGCTCATATTCCAGTGGGTGTACGAAGGTGCGAACCTTGATTTCTTCTTCCGATTTCAGCGCGATGTAAGCGTCGATGAAGTCGTCGGAGAACACGCCGCCCTTGGTCAGGAACGCGCGGCCCTTGTCCAGCTCTTCCAGGGCTTCTTTCAGGCTGCCGCAAACCTGTGGGATCTCTTTCGCCTCTTCAGGCGGCAGATCGTACAGGTTCTTGTCGGCGGCATCGCCTGGGTGGATCTTGTTCTGGATACCGTCCAGGCCGGCCATCAGCAGCGCTGCGAAAGCCAGGTACGGGTTGGCAGCCGGATCCGGGAAGCGTGCTTCGATACGGCGGGCTTTCGGGCTCGACACGTAAGGAATACGGATCGAAGCGGAACGGTTGCGCGCCGAGTAGGCCAGCATTACTGGCGCTTCGAAGCCTGGCACCAGACGCTTGTAGGAGTTGGTCGCCGGGTTGGTGAAGCCGTTCAGGGCCTTACCGTGCTTGATGATGCCGCCGATGAAGTACAGAGCGGTATCGGACAGGCCGGCATAGCCTTCACCTGCGAAGGTGTTCTTGCCGTCTTTCCAGATCGACATGTGCACGTGCATGCCCGAACCGTTGTCGCCGTACAGTGGCTTCGGCATGAAGGTCGCGGTGCGGCCGTAAGCGTCGGCAACGTTGTGCACAACGTATTTCAGGGTCTGAACTTCGTCAGCCTTCTTCACCAGGGTGTTGAACTTGACGCCGATTTCGTTCTGGCCGGCAGTTGCCACTTCGTGGTGGTGAACTTCAACCGACTGACCCATTTCTTCCAGTGCGTTGCACATGGCGGTACGGATTTCGTGGTCGTGGTCGAACGGTGGAACCGGGAAGTAGCCGCCTTTCACGCCTGGACGGTGACCCTTGTTGCCGCCTTCGATGTCCTGGTCGGACATCCACGAACCTTGCTCGGAGTAGATCTTGAACATCGAGCCGGAGATGTCCGACTTGAATTTCACCGAGTCAAAGATGAAGAACTCAGGCTCTGGACCGGCGAATACGGTGTCACCGATACCGGTAGCTTTCAGGTGCTCTTCGGCGCGCTTGGCGATCGCACGTGGGTCGCGATCGTAGCCCTGCATGCTCGAAGGCTCGATGATGTCGCACACCAGGATCAGGGTTGGGTCTTCGGTGAACGGATCGAGTACGGCAGTTTCGTCGACCGGCATCAGGATCATGTCGGAGGCTTCGATGCCTTTCCAGCCGGAGATGGAGGAACCGTCGAACATCTTGCCGACTTCGAAGAAGTCGTCATCCAGCGCATCGCGAGCCGGCATGGTCACGTGGTGCTGAGTGCCTTTGGTGTCCGTGAAGCGCAGATCAATCCACTTGACGTCATGATCTTTGATGAGTTGAACCGACTTCGACATAGTGTCCTCCGGGTGAATTAGGGCGGGTAGTGGATGCCCTTAATAATGGTGATGCCGGCGCGAATACTCTGCCAAGGCAACCTGCCTCACAAGGGAGCAAATTGCATGCCAGTGCCCCAGCATGGGTTTTTTGCCCCAAATTCACGCTTATTAAGGCGTGCGAGGTACTGAATCGACAAATCCCGCCCCTTAATGTTGCGTTTAAATTCAGAAATGACCTGTTTTGGTGCAAGCAAAACCTTCTGCACATTAACTGGTTAAACCTTGAGCAATTTCCGCTATAATCCGCGCCCCCCTTTTTCGGCTGGCCGTTCGCGCGCTGTTTTCATGAAACTTATCGTAAAAGTCTTCCCCGAGATCACCATCAAAAGCCGACCTGTCCGGACGAAATTCATCCGCCAGTTGGCCAAGAACATCCGCACCGTGCTCCGTGACCTGGACCCGGCCGTGGTGGTGAACGGCGTGTGGGACAATCTCGAGCTGGAAACCCGCGTTACCGACGCCAAAGCCTTGAAAGAGATGGGCGAGCGCCTGACCTGCATGCCGGGCATCGCGCATTTTCTGCAGATCGACGAGTACCCGCTGGGCGACTTCGACGACATCACCGAAAAGTGCAAACAGCACTACGGCGATGCACTGGCCGGGAAGATTTTCTCGGTGCGCTGCAAGCGCGCAGGCAAGCATGCCTTCAGCTCGATGGACGTGGAAAAATACGTCGGCAGCAAGCTGCGTCGCGAGTGCGGTGCGGCCGGAATCGACCTGAAAGCGCCGGAAATCGAAGTCCGTATCGAAGTTCGCGACAAACGGTTGTTCGTGATTCACAGCCAGCACAACGGCATCGGCGGCTACCCGCTGGGTGCGCTGGAGCAGACGCTGGTATTGATGTCCGGCGGCTTCGATTCGACCGTGGCGGCTTACCAGATCATGCGTCGCGGCCTGATGGCGCACTTCTGCTTCTTCAATCTCGGCGGGCGTGCCCACGAATTGGGCGTGATGGAAGTCGCGCACTTCATCTGGAAGAAGTACGGCAGCTCGCAACGCGTGCTATTTGTCAGTGTGCCGTTCGAGGAAGTGCTGGGCGAAATTCTCGGCAAAGTCGATAACAGTCATATGGGCGTGGTTTTGAAGCGTATGATGTTGCGCGCCTCGTCCGAGATCGCCGAACGCCTGCACATCGATGCACTGGTGACCGGTGAAGCGATCTCCCAGGTGTCGAGCCAGACGCTGCCGAACCTGTCGGTGATCGACTGCGTGACCGACAAGCTGGTGCTGCGACCGCTGATCGTCGCGCACAAGCAGGACATCATCGACACCGCCAACGAGATCGGCACCGCCGATTTCGCCCGGCACATGCCGGAATATTGCGGCGTGATCTCGGTCAACCCCAAGACCGCCGCCAAGCGTGGCCGGGTTGAACACGAAGAGAAAGAATTCGACATGGCGGTGCTCGAGCGTGCGCTCGCCAACGCCAAACTGGTGCCTATCGATCGGGTGATCGACGAATTGGGCCAGGATTTGCAGATTGAAGAAGTCAGCGAAGCGCTGGCCGGTCAGATCGTCATCGACATCCGCCACCCGGATGCCGCCGAGGATGACCCGCTGGAACTCGCCGGCATAGAGGTACAGACGATGCCGTTCTATGCAGTGAACGCACGTTTCAAGGAACTGGACCCTACTCGCCAGTACCTGCTGTATTGCGACAAAGGCGTGATGAGTCGCCTGCATGCTCACCATTTGCTCAGTGAGGGGCATGCCAATGTGCGCGTTTATCGACCGAGCTAAGTGCCCGGGGCTGTTTGCCTGTGGCCTGCGTCACCGGCCCCCCGACACCGCCGTCAAGCTGTAACGGCCATGCCGGACACTACTGCTAATCGCTGCCATGACTTGTCAGCAAACCGAATCCTCTGATCGAGATACACAAGTGATCGAAAATCTACGCAACATCGCCATCATTGCCCACGTTGACCACGGTAAAACCACCCTGGTAGACAAACTCCTGCGTCAATCCGGCACCCTGGAGCGCAACGAGCTCAACGACGAGCGCGTGATGGACTCCAACGACCAGGAAAAAGAGCGCGGTATTACCATTCTGGCGAAGAACACCGCCATCAACTGGAACGGCTACCACATCAACATCGTGGACACCCCGGGCCACGCCGACTTCGGCGGCGAAGTTGAACGCGTAATGTCGATGGTCGACTCCGTTCTGCTGCTGGTTGACGCTCAGGACGGCCCTATGCCGCAAACCCGCTTCGTGACCAAGAAGGCTTTCGAAGCCGGCCTGCGTCCAATCGTGGTGATCAACAAGGTTGACCGTCCAGGCGCGCGTCCGGACTGGGTTCTGGACCAGATCTTCGACCTGTTCGACAACCTCGGTGCGACCGAAGAACAACTGGACTTCCAGGTTGTTTACGCTTCGGCCCTGAACGGCATTGCCGGTCTGGACCACACCGCCATGGGCGAAGACATGACCGCGCTGTACCAGGCGGTAGTCGACCACGTTCCGCCTCCGGCCGTTGACCGTGACGGTCCGTTCCAGATGCAGATCTCCGCTCTGGACTACAACAGCTTCCTGGGTGTTATCGGTGTTGGCCGTATCGCTCGCGGTCGCGTCAAGCCGAACACCCCGGTTGTCGCCATCAGCGCCGACGGCAAGCGCCGCAACGGTCGTATCCTGAAGCTGATGGGTCACCACGGTCTGCACCGCATTGACGTTGACGAAGCAGCAGCCGGCGACATCGTCTGCATCAGCGGCTTCGACGAGCTGTTCATCTCCGACACTCTGTGCGATATCAACACCGTCGAGGCGATGAAGCCGCTGACCGTTGACGAGCCAACCGTTTCCATGACCTTCCAGGTAAACGACTCGCCATTCTGCGGTAAAGAAGGCAAGTTCGTGACCTCCCGTAACATCAAGGATCGTCTGGACAAAGAGCTGCTGTACAACGTTGCACTGCGCGTTGAAGAAGGCGACTCGGCTGACAAGTTCAAGGTTTCCGGCCGTGGTGAGCTGCACCTCTCGGTACTGATCGAAACCATGCGTCGCGAAGGCTTCGAACTGGCCCTGGGCCGTCCTGAAGTGATCATCCGTGAAGTTGACGGCGTGAAGCAGGAACCGTTTGAAAACGTGACCATCGACATCCCTGAAGAATCCCAGGGCAAGGTCATGGAAGAGATGGGCCTGCGTAAGGGCGACCTGAGCAACATGGTGCCGGATGGCAAGGGCCGTGTACGTCTGGAATACAACATCCCTGCTCGCGGTCTGATCGGTTTCCGTAACCAGTTCCTGACCCTGACCAACGGTGCTGGCATCCTGACCTCGATCTTCGACCGTTACGCTCCAGTGAAGTCGGGCCACATGTCCGGCCGTCAGAACGGCGTTCTGGTTTCGGTTGAAACCGGCAAGGCACTGACCTACTCGCTGGAAACCCTGCAGGCTCGCGGCAAGCTGTTCGTAGAACACGGCCAGGAGATCTACAACGGTCAGATCGTTGGTCAGAACAGCCGCGACAACGACCTGGGTGTCAACCCAACCAAAGGCAAGAAGCTCGACAACATGCGTGCTTCGGGTAAAGACGAAACCATCGCTCTGGTACCACCGGTGAAGTTCACCCTGGAACAGGCTCTGGAATACATCCAGGAAGACGAGCTGTGCGAAGTCACGCCTAAGTCGATCCGTCTTCGCAAGAAGATCCTCGACGAAAGCGAGCGTACCCGCGCTGCCAAGAAAGCCAAGGCGTAATCCAGCCCTGGAATAAAAAACGCCCCCGGTCGCGAGACCGGGGGCGTTTTTGTTTGTCCGGGCTCAAAAGTCCCTCACCCTAGCCCTCTCCCGGAGGGAGAGGGGACTGACCGAGTTGTTCTTTGATTTTGCATCGACCTGAGTAATCGAATCGAACTCAGGTTTGGAAGCCGACAGAGATCGGCTCCCTCTCCCTCGGGAGAGGGCTGGGGTGAGGGGCTGGGGTTTAACGGCTACCCAAGAGCTCAGCGTCGCTCAGAAGCGCTCAATTGATCGGAAATTCTGCACCCGCTCGACTTCTTTCGGCTTGTAAGCGCAATACCCCGGCCGCGGGCCGATTTTCGGGTGGTTGCGGCAGGTGTCCGGGCGCTTGTCATAAATGGTGCACAGGCGCGTTTTACGATCCAGGTAATAGCAGTCGTTGTTGCTCATGCGCTGCAGGGTGAAGATTCCCGACTTCTGATTGAAGCGCTCGACCAGACCTTCCTTTTGCAGACGCTTGGCGATGTTCTTTGGCGGATCGCCCAGTTCGAACTCGTCGACCACACCGATGCGCACCAGATCCTTGATCTTCACTTCGACCGGCAGCGTGCAGCAGCTGGACATGCACGAGCCGCACATCGGTGCCGAATATTTGGCCCACGTATCGAGACGATCAATCTCGGCGGCGGCTATCAGGTTGGGCTTCATCATCGGGAGTTACCAGGCGTGTATGCATCAGGGCGCGCGATCATACCGGGAGCGGTGGAATTTTGAACAACCTTTCGCCGGATATTTTTGCAGCGGCCGCATTTTTCCCGACAGGACGGCACGGCCCCTGCATTCATTGGCTCATCCGCCAAGGTTATGTCGCACTGGCGCACAGTCCGCGCAAATACTGCCGAACCAGAGCCGTTACCGCCGGTCAGACCGTCTAGGCTCAGAAAATTCCCGCTCGCTCGAGGTCCTGTTGATGACTCAAGAACCACTAGTTCGCGAAGCAGAGGTGGCCGCGTTCCGCGACGCCGTCCTGACCAAACTCACCTACGCCGTGGGCAAAGACCCCGATCACGCCTTCGACCATGACTGGTTCGAAGCCATCGCCCTGGCTGCGCGTGATCACATGGTCGAACACTGGATGGACCACACCCGACAGATCTATCGCAAAGGCCAGAAGCGGGTTTATTACCTCTCGCTGGAATTTCTCATCGGCCGTTTGCTCTACGACAGCCTGAGCAACCTCGGCCTGCTCGATGTTGCCCGTGAAGCGTTGACCGAACTGGGCGTCGATCTGGAGCGCATCCGCCTGCTGGAGCCCGATGCGGCGCTCGGCAACGGCGGCCTCGGTCGTCTCGCGGCGTGCTTCATGGAAAGCATGTCGACCCTTGGCATCGCCGGCCATGGCTATGGCATTCGTTATGAGCATGGCTTGTTCCGTCAGGCGATTGTCGATGGCTGGCAACAGGAGCAGACCGAACACTGGCTGGATTTCGGCAACCCTTGGGAGTTCGAGCGTCCGGAAGTGGTGTACCCGATCGGCTTCGGCGGCAGCGTCGAAACCGTCACCGATGCCTCGGGCAAGACTCGTCAGGTCTGGTCGCCGGCGGAAACCGTGCGCGCGATTGCCTACGACACGCCGGTGGTCGGCTGGCGCGGGGCGAGCGTCAATACTCTGCGCCTGTGGCGTGCCCGCGCCATGGAAGACCTGCACCTGGAGCGCTTCAACGCCGGTGACCACCTGGGCGCCGTGGCGGAAGTGGCCCGCGCCGAAAGTATCTCCCGCGTCCTCTACCCGGCCGACAGCACCGAAGCCGGGCAAGAACTGCGCCTGCGTCAGGAATACTTCTTCGTCGCCGCCTCGCTGCAGGATCTGCTGCGCCGTCATCGCAACATGCACACCTCGGTGCTGACCCTCGGTGACCACGCGGCGATCCAGCTCAACGACACTCACCCCTCGATCGCCGTGGCCGAACTGATGCGCCAACTGGTCGACGTCTACGACGTGGCGTGGGACGCAGCATGGCAAGTCACCGTCGACACGCTGTCGTACACCAACCACACGCTGCTGCCTGAAGCGCTGGAAACCTGGCCGGTGGGCCTGATGGAACGCATGCTGCCGCGGCACATGCAGATCATTTATCTGATCAACGCGCAGCACATCGATTCGCTGCGGGCCAAGGGCATTCATGACTTCGACGTGTTGCGCGCGGTGTCGCTGATCGAAGAAGACAACGGCCGCCGGGTGCGCATGGGCAACCTCGCGTTCCTCGGTTCGCACAGCGTCAACGGCGTGTCCGGTCTGCACACGCAACTGATGCGCAAAACCGTATTCGCCGAACTGCACAAGCTCTATCCGGAGCGGATCAACAACAAAACCAACGGCATCACCTTCCGCCGCTGGCTGTATCAGGCCAACCCGGAACTGACCTCGATGCTGGTCGATGCCCTCGGCCCGGACGTGCTCGACCATCCCGAAGAGCGCCTGCTCGAACTCGAGCCGTTCGCCGAGAAAACCGCGTTCCGCAAAGCCTTCGCCGAGCAGCGTTTGCACAGCAAGAAGGCGTTGGCGTACCTGATTCACGAACGCCTGGGGATCGCGGTCAACCCGGCGGCGATGTTCGACGTGCAGGTCAAACGTATCCACGAATACAAGCGTCAATTGCTCAACCTGCTGCACACTGTGGCGTTGTACCAGGCGATTCGTGCCGAGCCGGAAGTCGACTGGGTGCCACGGGTGAAGATCTTCGCCGGTAAAGCGGCGGCGAGTTATCACCAGGCCAAGCTGATCATCAAGCTGACCAATGACATTGCTCGGGTGGTGAACAACGATCCGACCGTGCGTGGCCTGCTGAAAGTGGTGTTCCTGCCCAACTACAACGTCAGCCTGGCCGAGAGCATCATCCCGGCAGCGGACTTGTCCGAGCAGATTTCCACCGCCGGTTTCGAGGCGTCAGGCACCAGTAACATGAAGTTCGGCCTCAACGGCGCGCTGACCATCGGCACCCTCGACGGCGCCAACGTGGAGATGTGCGAGCGTATCGGCGCCGAGCACATGTTCATCTTCGGCCTCAGCGCGCAACAGGTTGAAGCGCGCAAGCAGAACCACGAGTTCAGCGCCGTACCCGACATCGCTGCCTCCCATCGTTTGAACGATGTACTGCAAGCGATTCGCAGCGGTGTGTTCTCGCCGGACGATACCTCGCGTTACACCGGCCTGATCGACTCGTTGATCGACTATGACCGCTTCCTGGTCTGCGCCGACTTCGACTCCTACTGGGAAGCGCAGAAGCGTGTCGATGCGCACTGGCATGACTCGCAGAACTGGTGGCGTTCGGCGGTGCTCAACACCTCGCGGATGGGCTGGTTCTCTTCCGACCGGACGATTCGCGAGTACGCCACGGATATCTGGAAAGCGCTGGAGTAACTTTCCGCAACAAATCTGCGCAGGGCCCAACGTTTGTTGGGCCGGATCGATATACTGAGCGCCGGTTAAAAGGCATCAATCACCGCCATCCCCTGTGGGAGCGAGCCTGCTCGCGAAGCGATCGTCGACTTAAACAGAAATGTTGGCTGACAATCCGCCTTCGCGAGCAGGCTCGCTCCCACAAGGTTTGTGCCTAGACTGAAGCCATCGCCGGACTCGCCCCGTCTCGGGGCTGCTTAGGGATATCGACCATGCAATGGATGTTCATGTTGATCGGGCTGGTGCTCGGTGGGCTGCTTGACGAGTCTGTCAGTGGCGCGCTGTTGGGTGCGCTGCTGGGGCTGGTCATCGGCCAGGCGCTACGCATTGCGCGCCTTGGTTCGCAGGCGGCGGAGCAGCAGCGCCAACTCGAGCAGGTGCGCGAAGCCTTGCAAGGCGTGGCTCAGCGGCTGTTTGTGCTGGAGGGTTTGCCCTCGCATGCGCCCGCGCCGCCACCTGAAGCCGAGCCAGTCGCCGCACCCGTCGACGTGGCTGAGCAGGCTGCCCTGACCCCTGAACTGATCTGGGAACTGCCTCCCGAACTCGAACCGATTTCCGCCGTCGCCCGCGAAACCAGCCAGCCGCTGCCGGCCGATGTCTGGCGCGCCGAACCGGCTCCCGTTGCACCACCGCAAAAACCCGCCGAACCCCGTGGCCCGAACCTGATCGAACGCGGCATCGGCGCTGCGCGCAACTGGCTGTTTGGCGGCAATACAGTGCTGCGCGTCGGTGTGGTGCTGCTGTTTTTCGGTCTGGCGTTTTTACTGCGTTACGCCACCGAAGGCATGGTGGTGCCGATCGAGTTGCGTTACGCCGGCGTCGCGGCAGCGGCGTTGGCTCTGCTTGCGCTGGGCTGGTGGTTGCGCCGACGCAACAGCAACTATGCATTGATGCTGCAAGGCACCGGGATCGCGGTGTTGTACCTGACGGTGTTTGCGGCGATGCGTTTGCATCCGTTGCTTGATCCGTCCGCTGCACTCGGTTTGCTGGTCGCGGTGACGGTGTTCTCGGCCATTCTGGCGATTACCCAGGACGCGCTGGGGTTGGCCGCAGCGGCAGCGTTGGGCGGTTTCGCCGCGCCGATTCTCACCTCTACAGGCGAAGGCAATCACGTCGCACTGTTCAGTTATTTCGCCTTGCTCAACGCAGGCATTCTCGCCATCGCCTGGTTCAAGGCCTGGCGCCTGCTCAACCTGATCGGTTTTGTCGGCACCTTCGGTATCGGATTCGCCTGGGGCCTGCGCTCCTACACACCGGAATTGCTGTGGAGCACCGAGCCGTTCCTGATTGTGTTTTTCCTCATGTACCTCGCCATCGGCCTGCTGTTCGCCCGGCGCAAATTGCGCGACCTGCAGGATGCTCCGGCGGAGGCTGATCGCGAGGCGCTGCTGCAATGGTCTGCACGCAAGGGTGATTATGTCGACGGCACCATGCTGTTCGGCCCGCCGATCATTGGCTTCGGTTTGCAGTTTGCGTTGGTCCAGCACCTCGAATTCGCGGCGGCGTTCAGCGCGTTGGCGCTGGGCATGATCTATATGGCGCTGGCCAAAGTTTTGATGGGCGGGCGCGCGATGCTGCTGGGCGAAACCTGCCTGGCGCTGGGAGTGATTTTCGCCAGCCTGGCGATTCCGCTGGGGCTCGATGCGCGCTGGACTTCTGCGGCGTGGGCCGTGGAAGGCGCGGGAATTTTCTGGCTCGGGTTGCGTCAGCATCGACCGTTTGCCCGGGCCTTTGCCTTACTGCTGCAACTGGGTTCGGCACTGGCGTTTCTCAGCCAGTTGCAGCTCGGCGACAGCAGCCTGCTCGACGGCGCACCGCTGGGCGCACTGATGCTCGGGCTTGCGCTGCTGTTCAGTTTCGATCAATTGCGCAAGGCTACGCCTGAGCAGACTTCGCCGTGGGAGCGCCAGGGTCTTCCGGTGCTGGCATGTCTGGGCCTGACTTTCCTCTATCTGCTGGCACCGTTGTTCCTGTTCATTCAGGGCACGGCGATCAGTTGGGCGTTGGCCGGTTTGGTAACGTTGTTTGTCGGACTGCGGATTCAATCGCGCACGTTCCTGTTCACTGCGTTCGGTGTTCAGCTACTTGGTGGCGCGTTGTTCCTGCTGCGTCTGCAAAGTGCCGGCGAAGATTCTGCGGCGGTATTCAGTGCGGGCTGGAGCGGTTTGCTCAGTGCGTCCTTGATCGGTCTGGCCTTGATTGGCGGCATGCTGCTGGCGGCGCGGGATGAGATGGTGCGCGGCGATGTGCGCCTGCTGCGTGGCTTGTCGGTGGTGCTGCTGGCCGGCTTGGTGCTGATCAATCTGGCGGTGCTGTTCGTGCTGCCGTGGCAAACCGCGAGTGCAGTGTGGGCGGCCAGCGGTTTGCTGATCATCTGGCTGAGCCTGTACCTGCAACAGCGTCTGAGTTTCGTTTTCGGGCTGCTGTTGCAACTGGTCGGCGGCGCGGCGTTTCTGCTCGCCGGCCCTGAATGGCTCGGGCCGCTGTCCAGCGAAGGGCTGAAACCGCTGGCCCATGGCGGCTTCTGGACGCCGCTGGTGCTCGGTTTGGCAGCGATGATCGGTGCGTGGCGCTTGCAACTGGGCAACCACGCCTCGGCGTTCGATGCCTTGAGTTTGCAACGCTTGTCGCACGTGCTGCTGGTCTGGGGCGCCGCTTGGTGGGCGCTGGCGTGGGTCAGCGAAGTGCTGCGGTTTGCTTCGCCGAATCTGCATGGCACGTTGTTGCTGTTGGTCGCGGCGAGCAGTGTAGCGCTGTGGACACTGTTGTCGCTGCGCCTGAAATGGCCGGCGCTGGGGTTGCTCTGCACCTTGCTGACTCCGACGGCAGCGCTGGTGTTGCTCAGCGCGTGGCATGCGCGCTATCACCCGGCCGCCGACTTCGGTTGGCTGGCATGGCCGGTACTGTTCGCGGTGCATTTCTTCAGCCTGCGCCGCTTGGCGTCGATGTTGCCGGCGCGGGCCTTGAGCGCGGCCCATGTACTCGGTTGCTGGCTGCTGATCGGCGTGCTGGCGCTGGAGCTGCGTTACGGCCTGCTGCTGTTGTCCGAGCAATACAACGCGTGGCGCTGGCTGGGCTGGGCGATTCTGCCGAGCCTGTATCTGCTGCTGATGGCTGCTCACCGTACGTGGCCGTGGCCGGTGGCCGCATTTGCCCGCGAGTACCGCTTGTATGCGGCGGCACCGCTGGCGGTGTTGATGCTGGCGTGGTTCTGGCTGGCCAATGGCGTCAGCGATGGCAATGCCGAACCGTTGCCCTATGTGCCGCTGCTCAACCCGTTGGAGTTGGGCCTGTTGTTCGCGCTGTTCGGCGTTTATGTCTGGTCGCGCAGCGCCGTTGCACAACTGTCGATCCGTAAGGACTACGCCGACCATGCCACGCAACTGATCGCCGGGGTTTCGCTGTTCGCCTTCTGCACCGCGCTGGTCACTCGCGCCGCGCATCACTGGGCCGGTATTCCGTTCGAGCTTGATCAACTGCTCGCGTCGATGCTGGTGCAGGCCGGCCTGTCGATCGTCTGGACGTTGATGGCGCTGGGGCTGATGATCGGCGGCCATCTGCGCCATCGCCGCGAAGTGTGGCTGATCGGCGCGGCACTGATTGCGCTGGTGGTGGCCAAACTGATTTTTGTCGAACTGAGCAACCGTGGCGGCCTCGCCCGGATCGTCTCGTTTATCGGTGTCGGCGTATTGCTGCTGGTGGTCGGCTACTTCGCGCCGCTGCCACCCAAACGCGTCGAGGCCGAACCGGCGGCGGACAAACCCGCGCCGGAAACCGAAGGAGTTGCATCTTGAGTCGCATGCTGAATCTGGGGTGGTTGGCGCTGGGCGTGGTGATGGTCGCTGGCGCTCAGGAAAAACCGGCGGACTTCGCCACGCAAGTGCCGTTGACGGTGAGCGGCAATGGCCCGTGGTATCGCCTCGACCTGCCGCTGAGCGCGCAATTGCAGGCGCGCCAGACCGATCTCGGCGACCTGCGTGTGTTCAACGCCGCCGGCGAAGCGCAGGCCTATGCCTTGGCTCGCGAATCGGCGCAGACCCGCGACGACGGCAAGCTGCATGAGGTCAAGTGGTTCCCGCTGTACAACGCCGCCGATGCCAGCGAGCGCGCGCCGAACGTGCGCGTGCAGTCGACCACCAACGGCACACTGGTCGAAGTGCAACCGTCCTCGCAACTGGAGGCCGGCGAAGAAGTGCTGCGCGGCTGGCTGCTCGATGCCAGCGCGATCAAGGCGCCATTGCAGCAGTTGGTCCTCGACTGGACCAGCGAGCGCGACGGTTTCCAGCGTTTCAGCATCGAGGCCAGCGACGATCTGCAGCACTGGCAGGCATGGGGCGAGGGCCAGGTGGCACGGCTGACCTTTTCCGATGAGCGCATCGAACAGCACGAAGTGACTTTGCCGGGGCAGACCGCGCGCTATGTGCGCCTGTTGTGGGAGTCGCCGGGTTCGGCGCCCGTCCTGACGTCGGCGCAATTGAAAAGCAGCGACCCGCGCAACCTGCCGCTGCCTTTGGTGTGGTCGCCCAGCGTGGCCGGCAGCAGCAGCAAATCCGGGGAATACACCTGGCAGTTGCCGATGGGGCTGAATGTCGAGCGGGTGCAGGTTGAGCTGAAACAGCCGAACAGTCTGGCGCCGGTCACGTTGGCTGGTCGACGTGAAAGCAACTTGCCGTGGCAGCCACTGAGCAGCGGTTTGCTGTATCGCCTGAGCCAGAACAATCAGGATGTGGTGCAGAACGAAATCCCGCTGTCCGGGCAGACCGTGCAGCAACTCAAGCTGACCGTGGATGAGCGCGGCGGCGGGTTGGGTGAGCAGGCGCCGGACCTGAAATACGCAGTGCGCGCCACGCAAGTGATCTTCCTCGCCCGGGGCGACGGGCCGTACAGCCTGGCCTTGGGCAATGCCACGGTGAAAACGGCGAACCTGCCGCTGGCAACGTTGATTCCGGATTTCAAGCCAGAAAAACTGGCGAGCCTGGGCAAGGCAACGGTGCAGGGCGAAGCGCTGGCCACGCAGACCTCGACGGCTACCACGGCTGCGGTGGCCGGAACCAATTGGAAGAAACTCGGCTTGTGGGCGGTGTTGTTGCTCAGTGTGGTGTTTCTCGGGGCGATGGCGTTCAGCCTGTTGCGCAAGCCGCCTGCCAATACCTGAGCATGGCGGCGCTTTGCGCCGTTCGCGAGCGGGCTCGCTCCCACAATGGAATGCATTGCCCTGTGGGAGCGAGCCTGCTCGCGAAAGCGCCCGGGCAGACACTGAAAATCTTCAGTCGCTCATGCCGAACCGAACTACGCTCAACCCGACACCTGAACTCTGCACCGACAATCACGTCTCATACAGGCAAATACACCCAGGCGCACGTTAGCCGGCGTCTTCGCTCGCTAGGTTTTCAGACTCCCTGTAAACTGCGCGGGTTTTCCGCCCCCCATTCCACCGGAGCCGTCCATGTCCCGCGTTACCTTGAGTCGCTATTTGATTGAGCAGACCCGCAGCAACAACACTCCTGCCGATCTGCGCTTTTTGATCGAAGTGGTGGCGCGTGCCTGCAAGGAGATCAGCCACGCCGTGTCCAAAGGCGCTCTGGGTGGTGTTCTGGGCAGCATGGGCACCGAGAACGTGCAAGGCGAAGTGCAGAAGAAGCTCGACGTGCTGTCGAACGAGATCCTGCTCGAAGCCAACGAATGGGGCGGTCACCTGGCCGGTATGGCGTCCGAAGAAATGGACAACGCCTACCAGATCCCGGGCAAATACCCGAAAGGCGCGTACCTGCTGGTGTTCGACCCACTGGATGGCTCGTCGAACATCGACATCAACGCCCCGGTCGGCACGATCTTCTCGGTACTGCGTTGCCCGAACGAATACCTGAGCCAGAACGAGCCGCTGAACGAAAAAGCCTTCCTGCAGCCAGGCACCCAGCAAGTGGCCGCCGGTTACGCCATCTACGGCCCGCAGACCATGCTGGTGCTGACCCTGGGCGACGGCGTCAAAGGCTTCACCCTCGATCGTGAAATGGGCAGCTTCGTCCTGACTCACGAAGACATCACCATTCCTGAAACCACTCAGGAATTCGCCATCAACATGTCCAACCAGCGTCACTGGGAAGCCCCGGTGCAGCGCTATGTCGGCGAGCTGCTGGCCGGTGAAGAAGGCCCGTTGAAGAAGAACTACAACATGCGTTGGGTCGCGGCGATGGTTGCCGACGTACACCGCATTCTGACCCGTGGCGGTCTGTTCATGTACCCGCGCGACAGCCGCGAGCCGTCGAAACCGGGCAAGCTGCGCCTGATGTATGAAGCCAACCCGATGTCGTTCCTTGTCGAACAAGCCGGCGGCGCGTCCACCGACGGTCACCAGCGCATTCTCGACATCCAGCCGGAAGGCCTGCACCAGCGCGTTGCAGTGTTCCTCGGTTCGAAAGAAGAAGTCGCCCGCGCCACGGCTTACCACAAGGAATAAACCATGCACGCGCCCTGGCAGCCGTTGCTCGACTGGTGGTTCGGACACGCCGAATCAGCCAGCGAAGTAGCGGCCGAAAAGGGCAAGTTGTGGTTCGGCAAGCGAAACAGCCAGGACCTCGAAGCGCAGACGCGCTTCGGGGTCTTTGTCGATCAGGCCCTGGCCGGCGAATTGACCGAGTGGACGCAATGTCCCGAAGGCTGGCTGGCGGTGGTGCTGTTGCTTGATCAACTGCCGCGCATGATCTATCGCGATACCCCCAAAGCCTTTTCCGGTGATCTGCGCGCACAGAAGCTCGTCGCGCAAGGCATTGCAGCGGATTTCGATCGGCAGTTGAAACCGATTCAGCGGGTATTCATTTATCTGGTATTCGAACACTGCGAAAACCTCGCAGTGCAGAACGAAGCCGTTTCCAGATTTATTGAATTGGTGGCTGAACAGCCAGAGTCGGAGCGGGCGGTGTTTGCCGATAACCTGGACTATGCCGAGCGGCATCGGAAGGTGATTGCGCAGTTTGGCCGGTTTCCGCATCGCAATGCGGTGTTGGGGCGGGAGTCTACGGCTGAAGAGTTGGTATTTCTTTCCAAACCTGGATCACGGTTCTAGTTTGCTGGGCTGGATCCAGTTCATCTAGCTCAAGAAATACGTCTTCAGCGTTTGTATAGTTTCCTCGATCGATTTCCTCGCTACCCAGCGCAAGGATTGCCAATAATGTGATTTGATCTGGATGAACCCCGTTGTGTTTCTTGTTCATCTGGCAAATTCCCGATGTTTATATTGAAGACATTCTGCGTGATGCAGGCCGCTTTCGCGAGCAGGCTCGCTCCCACAGGATTTGGTGGTGCACTCAAATTGTGTAACCACCGGAGATCCCTGTGGGAGCGAGCCTGCTCGCGAGGAAGCCTGAGGCCGCGGCTTAGATCCTGAAGCTGCCGACCAGATGCTTCAACCGCGCGGCTTGCTGCTCAAGATCCGAACACGCGCGCAATGTCGCCTGCAAGTTCTCCACGCCTTCCTGGTTCAGCGTGTTGATCTCGTTGATATCAACGTTGATCGACTCGACCACGGCTGTCTGTTCTTCGGTCGCGGTGGCCACCGACTGGTTCATGCCGTCGATTTCGCCGATGCGCTGGGTCACGCTGCCCAGACGCTCGCCGGCCTGGTTGGCGATGCCGACGCTGCTTTCGCTCTCACGCTGGCTCTCGGTCATGATGGTCACCGCCTGACGTGCGCCGACCTGCAGCTCTTCGATCATCTTCTGCACTTGCTGCGCCGAATCCTGGGTGCGGTGGGCTAGATTGCGGACCTCATCGGCGACCACGGCGAAACCACGCCCGGCCTCACCGGCACGCGCGGCTTCGATGGCGGCGTTGAGTGCGAGCAGGTTGGTCTGCTGGGAAATGCTGGTGATCACTTCGAGAATCTGACCGATGTTCACCGTGTTGCTGTTAAGCGTTTCGATGTTGCCGCAGGAGTCGCTGATCTTCGCCGAGAGTTGCTGCATGGCTTGAATGGTTTTATCCACGACCTGCTGGCCATCGACCGCCAGGCTGCGCGCGTCGCTGGAATGCTGCGAGGCGAGGGCGGCGTTCTGGGCGATTTCCTGAGCGGCGGCGCCGAGCTGATTGATCGCGGCGGCGACGCTGTTGGTGCGGCTGGCCTGCTGGTCTGAGTTGTACATCGACGAGTTCGATGCAGCGACCACACGCAGGGCGACTTCGTTGACCTGGCCGGTGGCCGAGGACACTTCGCGGATCGACGTATGAATGCGTTCGACGAAGCGGTTGAACGACGTACCCAGTGCGCCGAATTCATCGTTGCCGTGAATCACCAGACGCTTGGTCAGGTCGCCTTCGCCTTCAGCGATGTCATGCATCGCGCGGCCCATGGTCAGAAGTGGCTGCATCAGCACGCGAATCAGCATGCCGAGCAGGCCGATGATGATCAGCACGGCGATGACCATGGCGATCAGTGCCGAGGTGCGGAATTCGCTGAGCATCGAGAATGCGGTGTCTTTGTCGAGCACCAGTGCCACGTACCAGTCAGCCGAAGGCACGCCGTTGACGCGAGTGAAGGAAATCAACTGGGTTTTGCCGTCGAACTCGACTTCTTTCAAGCCCGGACTGACTTGAGGCGCGCCGTTCGGATAGGCCTCGGCGAGGGTCTTGAGCACCAGTTTGCTGTCCGGGTGAATCAGGATCTTGCCTTCGGCGCTGACGATGAACGCATGACCGTGGCCGCCGAAGTTCAGCGAGTTGATGATCGCGCTGACGCTGGTCAGATCGATGTCGGCCCCGGCCACGCCAAGCATCTGGCCTTGACGCTGCACCGGCGTGGCCACAGTGATGACCAGTTTGCCCGACGAAGCGGCGATGTACGGTTCGGTGACGATGGTCTGCTGCGCGCTGTTGGCCGCTTTGTACCAGCCGCGAGCGCGCGGGTCGTAGTCCGGCGCACGGTTGCCGGCAGGCACCGAGAACATCACGCCGTCGGCGCCGCCAAAATAGCTGAGCTGGAAATTGCCGGTGTAGGCGGGCAGGTCGATGATGCGCTTGAGGCTGGTGGGCGCGTTGCCGTCGACGGCGACTTGCTGCGACAGCGATTGCAGCAGTTGAATGCGACTTTCCAGCCAGGTCTGGATGTTGCTGGTGGTCAGGCTGCCCAGCTCCTGCATCGTCGCTTCGGTGCTGCTGCTCAAGGCCTGACGCTGGCGATAGTCGTTGAAGAAGATGAAACAGGCGAACGCAACGGCCACCACGAGGGCAGCAGCCAGCAAAATCTTGTGGCTGAATTTCATGTTTCTGGTCATCGAATGAACTACCGCGAAGGGGCTGGTCAAGAAAGGGCGGCAATTTGCCATATTCGGCAGCGTTGCGCTGCTCTTATTTTCGACCGCGCCGCGCCAAAGATTAGGCGTTTGCAGGGAAAGTCGACGAAATGCTCGACGGCTTCACAAAGTTTTTGATTTACCGAAAAAAGCCAGACGGGCGGGCTGATAAATAGACGTTCGGTCACGGAACCAGATGACACTTTCCTCTTCTAAGCTTCTGGTTGGCACCATGCCATCCCCCCTCGTTCCAGGAGTTTCACCATGTCGCTGCGATCTATCGCCCTGCTGTCGTTTTGCGTGCTGTTGGCCGCATGCAGCAAGGTCAATCAGGAAAACTACTCCAAGCTCTCGGCCGGCATGGCCAAGTCCGAAGTGGAAACCCTTCTCGGCAAGCCCACCGATTGCTCGGGCGCGCTCGGTATGTCCAGCTGCACCTGGGGCGACAAGAACAGCTTTATCAGCGTGCAATACGCCGGTGACAAAGTGCTGATGTTTTCCGGCCAAGGCCTGAAGTAAACCGGGGCTTCGCGCCCACGGAGAAAAAAATGAAGCGGTTATTGCTGATCCTTTTTGCTGGCCTGGTACTGGCTGGCTGCGCCACTTCCGGCGTCGACCCGTTGGCGCCCAAGACCGTCAACAGCGTCAATCTCAAGCGTTATCAGGGCACCTGGTATGAACTGGCACGCTTGCCGATGTTCTTTCAGCGCCACTGCGCGCAATCCGAAGCCCACTACACCCTCAAGCCTGACGGTAATGTCGGCGTGCTCAATCGCTGCCTGACTCCGGAGTGGCAATGGGAAGAAGCCAAGGGCACGGCTTATCCACAAGTGCCGGGCAAGACCGACAAGCTCTGGGTCGAATTCGATAACTGGTTCTCGCGCCTGGTGCCGGGTGTGGCAAAGGGCGAGTACTGGGTGTTGTACGTCAGCGACGATTACAAGACCGCCATCGTCGGCGATCCGAGTCGCAAGTACCTGTGGCTGCTGTCACGCACGCCGACCGTCAACGGTGTAGTGCGCGAAGAATTGCTGAGCAAGGCGCGTCAGCAGGGTTACGACACTACGCGCCTGATCTGGCGCGCGTCGGATCGGCAGATGGCCAAGACCTCTAATTAAGCCGCTATACAAATCAAATGTGGGAGCGAGCCTGCTCGCGAAGAGGGTGTATCAGTCGACATGAATATTGACTGATACACCGCGTTCGCGAGCAGGCTCGCTCCCACAGTTTGGTTTTGGCTCAGCCCAAGAGATCGCGCAGGACCCGGGTGAAGGCTCGGGCGCTGTCCTCTTCGCCGGCGTGCCGGCCATCGCGCACCACCCACTGACCATTGACCAGCACATCGCGCACCTGGCGATCGCCTCCGGCGAACAACCAGCGATTCAGAATCCCGTCGCCATTGGCAGTCGCCAGATATGGATCGTTGCCATCGAGCACAATCCAGTCCGCGCGCTTGCCCATTTCCAGCGCGCCGATCGGCTGCCCCAGTGCCTGTGCGCCGCCGTCCAGCGCCGCTTCATACAGGGTGCGCCCGACCATCGGCTGGTCCGCGCCATACAAGCGATTACGCCGCTGATCACGCAGGCGCTGGCCATATTCCAGCCAGCGCAATTCCTCCACCACGCTCAGCGACACATGGCTGTCGGAGCCAATGCCCATGCGCCCGCCCTGGGCAAGAAAGTCCACCGCCGGGAAAATTCCGTCGCCCAGATTCGCTTCAGTGGTCAGACACAGCCCGGCGATCGCGCGACTGTTGGCCATCAGCGTGACTTCTTCCGGGTTGGCGTGGGTGGCGTGGATCAGACACCAGCGCTGATCGACTTCAGCGTTCTCGTAGAGCCATTGCAACGGACGGCGACCGCTCCAGCTCAGGCAATCGTCGACTTCTTTCTGCTGCTCGGCGATGTGGATGTGCACCGGGCATCGCTTGTCACTGGCCGCCAACACTTCGCTGATCTGCTGCGGCGTCACCGCACGCAACGAGTGGAAACACAGGCCCAGCGATTGCGCCTTTTGCTGCGCCAGTAAAGGCTGCAAACGCGCTTGCAGATTCAGATAGTTTTCAGTGCTGTTGATAAAGCGACGCTGGCCATCATTTGGCGTCTGCCCGCCGAAACCGGAGTGGCTGTAAAGGACCGGCAGCAGGGTCAGACCGATTCCGCTTTCGCTGGCGGCCTGACTGATGCGCAAGGCCAGCTCGGCCGGATCGGCGTACGGTTGGCCGTTGCTGTCGTGGTGCACATAGTGAAATTCGGCGACCGAGGTGTAACCGGCCTTGAGCATTTCGATGTACAGCTGACGGGCGATGATGCCGAGCTGATCGGGGCTGATTTTTCCGACGAGGCGGTACATCAGATCGCGCCAGGTCCAGAAACTGTCGTTGGGGTTGCCGGCCACTTCGGCCAATCCAGCCATGGCGCGCTGGAAGGCGTGAGAGTGCAGGTTGGGCATCCCCGGCAGCAACGGCCCGCGCAGCCGTTCGGCGCCGTCTGCGCTGGAATCGGCCTGGATTCGGGTCAACAGGCCATCGGCGCTGACCTCGAGACGTACATTGTTGGCCCATCCCTCAGGCAGCAGTGCGCGTTCGGCAAAGAAGGCGGACATCGTTCGGCACCCCATCGTGTGTTATTTGTATATACATATACAGACGTTTGCCTGCCCGGTAAACTCCGGCAAGCTAGTCACTTTCATCCAATGAACAGGGATCAACCGTGCCGACTCCGCCTCCAGTTTCTCCGTTGGCCGCGAACATGGGCGACAGTCCGGCGCCTTTGTACGCCCGCGTCAAACAGATGATCACACAGCAGATCGACAGCGGTAACTGGCCGCCGCACTACCGCGTGCCGTCCGAAAGCGAGCTGGTCAGCCAGCTCGGCTTCAGCCGCATGACCATCAACCGCGCCCTGCGCGAGATGACCGCCGACGGCCTGCTGGTGCGCATGCAAGGCGTGGGCACGTTTGTCGCCGAACCGAAGAGCCAGTCTGCGCTGTTCGAAGTGCACAACATCGCCGATGAAATCGCCTCGCGCGGCCATCGCCACACCTGCCAGGTCATCACCCTCGAAGAAGAGGCCGCTGGCTCCGAGCGCGCGCTGGCGCTGGACATGCGCGAAGGCCAGAAGGTCTTCCACTCGCTGATCGTGCATTACGAAAACGACATTCCGGTGCAAATCGAAGACCGTTTCGTCAACGCCCTGGTCGCCCCGGAATACCTCAAGCAGGATTTCACCCTGCAAACGCCCTACGCCTATCTCAATCAGGTCGCGCCGCTGACCGAAGGCGAGCACGTCGTTGAAGCGATTCTTGCCGAGCCGTCGGAGTGCAAGTTGCTGCAGATCGAAAAGGGCGAGCCGTGCCTGCTGATTCGTCGACGTACGTGGTCGGGGCGTCAACCGGTGACGGCGGCGCGTTTGATCCACCCGGGTTCGCGTCATCGTCTGGAAGGGCGCTTTCATAAATGAATTATCAAGTGAAGGTTCTACGCGCCGAAGGCTACCCGCGCATGCCGTGGAAAAACGGCGGCGGCAGTACCGAGGAAATCACCCGTGATGCCGGCGCTGGCCTGGACGGTTTCGGCTGGCGTCTGTCGATCGCCGACATCACCGAATCAGGCGGTTTCTCGACATTTGCCGGATACCAGCGAGTCATCACTGTGTTGCAGGGCGACGGCATGACCTTATGCGTCGACGGTGACGATACCCGGCCATTGTTACCCTTGGACCCGTTTGCTTTCAGCGGCGAAAGCCAAGTGTCCTGCACCTTGCTCGGCGGTGCGATTCGCGACTTCAATCTGATCTACGCGCCGCAACGTTACCGCGCGCGATTGCAGTGGCTGGACGGCGAGCAGCGGTTCTTCAGCTCGACATCAACGCTGCTGGTGTTCAGTGTCAGTGAGCGGATGGACGCGCGTGTTGGCGACGGCGTTTCGCAGCTCGGTCGGCATGATTGCCTGCAACTGGACGGTAACAGTGGGCTGGTCGAAGTCTCCACCAACGCCGCATGCTGCGTGATCGAACTCCTTCAGAACTGAACACACCCCTGTGGCGAGGGATTTATCCCCGCTGGGCTGCGCAGCAGACCGCCTTTTTAATCAAGAATGGGGCCGCTTCGCGACCCAGCGGGGATAAATCCCCTCGCCACCAAAGCCATCCCCACTCTTGTTTCCCTTCACGCACCAACTTGTTACCGAACGCCCCAGCGTGGCGCAAAACCCCTGCTCACGCCGCTAAGCCCCGCCTCCCTCAAATACACCTCAGAAAAATTTCATCCACGCCAGAACCCCCGATTCAGGCGCTCTACAGCCTCGCCCATGATTTTTCTTGAACGCCGATCCAACAAGTTGGCCGCTTGATTGCATATGCTTGTATGTACAAGTAAAGACGTATGCGTATGAGTCGGTCGAGACTCTCCGCAGCGTCCACTGATTCGCTTGTCGCGCAGCACAGCGCGCAGGCTGCTGCCCACTGCCAGGGTTGGTTTGAATTGATCGCTGAGGAGTCTTTTTCGTGACTGACAATACCCAGAACAGCAACAAGTTTCGTGACGTGCAGATCCGCGCCGCACGCGGTAACACGCTGACCGCCAAGAGCTGGCTGACTGAAGCGCCGCTGCGCATGTTGATGAACAACCTCGACCCGGAAGTCGCCGAGAACCCGAAAGAATTGGTGGTCTATGGTGGCATCGGCCGCGCTGCGCGGAACTGGGAGTGCTACGACAAGATCGTTGAAAGCCTGACTAATCTGAACGACGACGAAACCCTGCTGGTGCAGTCGGGCAAGCCGGTCGGCGTATTCAAGACTCATAGCAACGCGCCGCGCGTGCTGATCGCCAACTCCAACCTGGTGCCGCACTGGGCGAGCTGGGAACACTTCAACGAACTCGACGCCAAAGGCCTGGCCATGTACGGCCAGATGACCGCCGGCAGCTGGATCTACATCGGCAGCCAGGGCATCGTTCAGGGCACCTACGAAACCTTCGTCGAAGCCGGGCGCCAGCATTACAACGCTGACCTCAAGGGTCGCTGGGTGTTGACGGCCGGCCTCGGTGGCATGGGCGGCGCACAACCGCTGGCCGCCACTCTGGCCGGCGCCTGCTCGCTGAACATCGAATGCCAGCAGGTCAGCATCGATTTCCGCCTGAAAAGCCGTTACGTCGATGAGCAAGCCAAAGACCTCGACGACGCTTTGGCGCGCATCGACAAATACACCAAAGAAGGCAAAGCGATTTCCATCGCTCTCCTGGGCAACGCGGCGGAAATCCTGCCGGAGCTGGTCAAGCGTGGCGTGCGCCCGGACATGGTCACCGACCAGACCAGCGCCCACGATCCGCTCAACGGCTACCTGCCGGCCGGCTGGAGCTGGGACGAATACCGCGCCCGCGCCAAGACCGAACCGGCCGTTGTGATCAAAGCCGCCAAGCAGTCGATGGCGGTGCACGTCAAAGCCATGCTCGAGTTCCAGAAGCAGGGCATCCCGACTTTCGACTACGGCAACAACATCCGTCAGATGGCCCAGGAAGAAGGCGTCGAAAATGCTTTCGATTTCCCGGGCTTCGTGCCGGCCTACATCCGTCCGCTGTTCTGCCGTGGCATCGGCCCGTTCCGTTGGGCGGCGCTGTCGGGTGATCCGCAGGACATCTACAAAACCGACGCCAAGGTCAAAGAGCTGATCCCCGACGACGCGCATTTGCACAACTGGCTGGACATGGCCCGCGAGCGCATCAGCTTCCAGGGTCTGCCGGCGCGTATCTGCTGGGTCGGTCTGGGCCAGCGCGCCAAGCTCGGTCTGGCCTTCAACGAAATGGTCCGTAGCGGAGAGCTGTCGGCCCCCGTGGTGATCGGTCGCGACCACCTCGACTCCGGCTCGGTGGCCAGTCCCAACCGCGAAACCGAATCGATGCAGGACGGTTCCGACGCCGTGTCCGACTGGCCGCTGCTCAACGCGCTGCTGAACACCGCCAGCGGCGCGACCTGGGTGTCGCTGCACCACGGCGGCGGCGTCGGCATGGGCTTCTCGCAGCATTCGGGGATGGTGATCGTTTGCGACGGTACTGACGAAGCCGCCGAGCGCATCGCTCGCGTGCTGCACAACGACCCGGCGACTGGCGTCATGCGCCATGCCGATGCCGGTTACCAGATCGCCATCGACTGTGCGAAAGAGCAGGGGCTGCATCTGCCGATGATCACTGGCGGGTAACACGCTCTGGTTTTATGTGGGAGCGAGCCTGCTCGCGAAGGCGTCGTGTCAGTCGCTACTGCTGTGACTGATACACCCGATTCGCGAGCAGGCTCGCTCCCACAGAGGAATTTCAGTGAACCCGAATAGCAATCCACAGAGGTTGAATCATGGCGGTTAACAACGAACGTGCAGGCAGTACCCCGTTGATCGAAAGGCGTTCGATCGACTACATCCCGGAAGCGGAAAGACACGGTCGTCTGTTCAGCCAGTTCACCCTGTGGATGGGCGCCAACCTGCAGATCACCGCGATCGTCACCGGGGCCTTGGCGGTGGTGCTTGGCGGTGATGTGTTCTGGTCGTTGATCGGTCTTTTGATCGGCCAACTGCTCGGCGGTGGTGTGATGGCGCTGCATGCCGCGCAGGGACCGAAACTGGGCTTGCCGCAGATGATCTCCAGTCGCGTGCAATTCGGCGTTTATGGCGCAGCGATTCCGATCGTGCTGGTGTGTCTGATGTACCTGGGTTTCACCGCCACCGGGACAGTGCTCTCCGGGCAGGCGCTGGGGCAGTTGTTCGGTGTCAGCGACAGTGTAGGTATCCTTATTTTCGCCAGTGTCATCGTGCTGGTCACAGTGCTCGGCTATCGGGTGATCCACTGGATCGGCCGCGTCGCCAGCGTGATTGGCGTGATCGCTTTTGTGTTCCTGTTCTGGCGGCTGATGAGCCAGACCGACGTCGGTGCGCTCCTGCAGATTCGTCATTTCAGCTGGAGCAGTTTTCTGCTGGCGGTGTCGCTGGCGGCGTCCTGGCAGATCGCTTTCGGCCCGTATGTAGCGGACTACTCGCGATACCTGCCGAGCGCCACTTCATCGGTGAAAACCTTTTTCGCCGCCGGTGCCGGCTCGGTGATCGGCGCCCAGGTGGCGATGATCCTCGGCGTGTTTGCCGCCGCTTCGGCCAATGGTCAATTCGCCGGTCACGAAGTCGCTTACATCGTTGGTTTAGGCGGTACCGGCGCCACTGCCGCGCTGCTGTATTTCAGCATCGCGTTCGGCAAGGTGACCATCTCGACGCTGAACTCCTACGGCAGCTTCATGTGCATCGCCACCATCATCAGTGGCTTCAAAGGGCACCTGACGGTTACCCGCATGCAGCGGCTGGTGTTCGTGCTGTTCATCGTCGGCGCGGCGACGCTGATCGCGCTGCTCGGGCAGCACTCGTTCCTCGGTGCGTTCAAGTCGTTCATCCTGTTTCTGCTCGCCTTCTTCACCCCGTGGAGCGCGATCAATCTGGTCGACTACTACTGCATCACCCGCGAGCGTTACGACGTGCCGGCGCTGGCAGATCCGAACGGCCGCTACGGCCGCTGGAACCTGCTCGGCATCAGCGTCTATGTGTTCGGCGTGCTGGTGCAGTTGCCGTTCATCTCGACCAAGTTCTACACCGGGCCGCTGGTGGCAGCTCTGGGCGATGTCGACATTTCCTGGATCATCGGCCTGGTTCTGCCGGCCGCCGTCTATTACTTCTGCGCAAAGAAATGGCACAGCGCAGTGCCCGATCGCCTGATTCTGCCGCTCGAGCAGAACAGCACCCTACAAGCAAAAACGAGAGGGGCCGGTCGCGCAGCGGCGCAGGCCTGATCTGGACGTGGACCAGGCTGGATGCCTCTTGAACTGCCGTAAGCCCATTCATGATTAGGAGCGTCACGACAATGAAATCGAACAAGACCCTGCTGACCACATTGCTGTCCATGGGCCTGTTGGCCAGTGCCGGTGCGACGCAAGCCGCCGGCTGGTGCGAATCGGGCAAACCGGTGAAATTCGCCGGGCTGAACTGGGAAAGCGGCATGCTCCTGACCGACGTTATGCAAGTGGTGCTGGAGAAAGGTTACGGCTGCAAGACCGACAGCCTGCCGGGCAATTCCATCACCATGGAAAACGCCCTGAGCAGCAATGATATTCAGGTGTTCGCCGAAGAGTGGGTCGGCCGCAGCGAGGTCTGGAACAAGGCCGAGAAGGCCGGCAAGGTCGTCGGTGTCGGCGCGCCGGTAGTGGGCGCGATCGAGGGCTGGTACGTGCCGCGCTATGTGATCGAAGGCGACGCCAAGCGCAAGCTCGAGGCGAAAGCCCCGGACCTGAAAAACATCGCTGACCTGGGCAAGTATTCCGCCGTGTTCAAGGACGCCGAAGAGCCGGCCAAGGGCCGCTTCTATAACTGCCCGGCCGGTTGGACCTGCGAGCTCGACAACAGCGAAATGCTCAAGCGCTACGGTCTGGAAAACAGCTACACCAACTTCCGCCCTGGCACCGGCCCTGCGCTGGATGCGGCAGTGCTGTCGAGCTACAAGCGTGGCGAGCCGATCCTCTTCTACTACTGGTCGCCGACCCCGCTGATGGGCCAGATCGACGCGGTCAGACTTGAAGACAAAGCACAAAGCGACAAGAGCATCAGCATCAAGGTCGGCCTGTCGAAAACCTTCCACGACGAAGCCCCGGAACTGGT
>NZ_RAZO01000462.1:4755-5147 GCF_004307535.1 Pseudomonas sp. Sample_9 | reverse complement strand
TCAGCATCAAGGTCGGCCTGTCGAAAACCTTCCACGACGAAGCCCCGGAACTGGTCGCCGTGCTGGAAAAGGTCAACCTGCCGATCGACCTGCTCAACCAGAACCTCGGGCGCATGGCCAAGGAGCGCATCGAGTCGGCAAAACTGGCGAAAATCTTCCTCAAGGAACATCCTGAAGTCTGGCACGCATGGGTGAGCGACGACGCAGCCAAGAAAATCGACGCGGCCTTGTAGGTCAGGTTGACCCGGCTGCCAGCCACGGCAGCCGGACGCTTGATCGCAACCCCTTGATTGAGAGTCCCTTATGTTTCCCGAAAGCTTTACCTTTTCCATCGCCGACTGGGTCAACGGTTGGGTCGATTCGCTGGTGACCAATTACGGCGACGTGTTCCG
>NZ_RAZO01000462.1:3367-4655 GCF_004307535.1 Pseudomonas sp. Sample_9 | reverse complement strand
CGCCTGCGTTCGGTGCTGATGCCGCTGCTCGACATCATGCAGACCATGCCGAGTTTCGTGTACCTGATCCCGGTGCTGATGCTGTTCGGCCTGGGCAAGGTGCCGGCGATTTTCGCCACGGTGATCTACGCCGCGCCACCGCTGATTCGCCTGACCGATCTGGGCATTCGCCAGGTCGACGGCGAAGTCATGGAGGCGATCAACGCCTTCGGCGCCAACCGCTGGCAACAACTGTTCGGCGTGCAACTGCCGCTGGCGCTGCCGAGCATCATGGCCGGGATCAACCAGACGACGATGATGGCCCTGTCGATGGTGGTCATCGCTTCGATGATCGGCGCCCGTGGCCTCGGTGAAGACGTGCTGGTGGGCATTCAGACCCTCAACGTCGGCCGTGGTCTCGAAGCCGGGCTGGCGATCGTGATTCTCGCGGTGGTCATCGACCGCATCACTCAAGCGTACGGTCGGCCACGCCATGAGGTGAGCAAATGAGCAACGCAAGCGTGAGCAAGATCGAAGTGCGCAACGTCTTCAAGATTTTCGGCAACCGCGCCAAGGATGCGCTGGCCATGGTCGGCCAAGGCAAGAGCAAGGATCAGGTGCTCAACGAAACCGGTTGCGTGGTCGGCGTGAACGACTTGTCGCTGAGCATCGGCACCGGCGAAATCTTCGTGATCATGGGCCTGTCCGGTTCCGGCAAATCCACGCTGGTGCGCCACTTCAATCGCCTGATCGACCCCACCAGCGGGGCGATTCTGGTCGATGGCGAGGACATCCTGCAGTACGACATGGAAGCCCTGCGCGAATTTCGCCGGCACAAGATCAGCATGGTGTTCCAGAGCTTCGGCCTGCTGCCGCACAAGACCGTGCTCGATAACGTCGCCTACGGCCTGAAAGTGCGCGGCGAGAGCAAGCAGGTCTGTGCCGAACGCGCGCTGCACTGGATCAACACCGTGGGCCTGAAGGGCTACGAAAACAAATACCCGCACCAGCTCTCCGGCGGCATGCGTCAGCGCGTCGGCCTGGCCCGCGCATTGGCGGCGGACACCGACATCATCCTCATGGACGAAGCGTTCAGTGCACTGGATCCGTTGATCCGCGCCGAGATGCAGGACCAGTTGCTGGAACTGCAAAAGACCCTGCACAAAACCATCGTCTTCATCACCCACGACCTCGACGAAGCCGTGCGCATCGGCAATCGCATCGCGATTCTCAAGGATGGCCGGTTGATTCAGGTGGGCACGCCAAGAGAGATCCTGCACTCGCCGGCGGATGAGTATGTCGACCGGTT
>NZ_RAZO01000462.1:0-3267 GCF_004307535.1 Pseudomonas sp. Sample_9 | reverse complement strand
TGAGGTTAGAGATGTCCCAGGCTGAAAAAATCGTTATCACAGGCAGCCCTCTGCGTTGGCAGGACGTGGTCGCTGTCGCCCGTCACGGTGTGCCGCTGGATCTGTCCAGCGACACCTGGGCGCGCATCGACAACGCTCAGGCCATCGTTCAGCGCATCGTCGCCAGCGGCGAGCGCGCCTATGGCGTCAACACCGGTCTGGGCGGTCTGTCCAACGTCTCGCTGCAAGACGAACAGCTCAGCCAGCTCTCGCGCAACACCTTGCTCAGCCATGCCTGCGGTGTCGGCCCGGTGCTCAGCGACGAGCAGACCCGCGCAATCATCTGCGCCGCGATTCACAACTACAGCCACGGCAAATCCGGCCTGCATCGGCGCGTGGTCGAAGGGCTGCTGGCGCTGCTCAATCGCGGCATCACTCCGCAGGTGCCGTCGCAGGGTTCGGTGGGTTATCTGACGCACATGGCGCACATCGGCATCGCGTTGCTCGGCGTCGGTAATGTCAGCTATCGCGGGCAGATCACCTCGGCGCAACAGGCGTTGGCCGAAGAAGGCCTGCAACCAGTGCAACTCGGTGCGAAGGATGGCTTGTGTCTGGTCAATGGCACGCCGTGCATGACCGGCCTCAGTTGCCTGGCGATTGCCGACGCTACGCGGCTGTTGCAATGGGCCGACGTCATCGGCGCGATGAGTTTCGAAGCCCAGCGCGGCCAGATCGATGCGTTCGATGCCGAGATCATTGCACTCAAGCCGCATCCGGGCATGCAGCAGGTTGGCGAAAATCTGCGTGCATTACTCGATGGCAGCCAAGTGATCGCCGCAAGCAAAGGCATTCGCACTCAGGATGCGCTGAGCATCCGCTCGATCCCGCAGGTCCACGGCGCCGCCCGTGATCAACTGAAGCATGCGATCAAACAGGTCGAAGCCGAACTCAACGGCTGCACCGACAACCCGTTACTGCTGGGCACACCGGACAATTTCCGGGTGATGTCGCAGGCCAACCCCCACGGTCAATCCGTGGCGATGGCGGCGGATCTGCTGGCGATTGCCATGGCCGAAATCGGCTCGATTGCCGAGCGTCGTCTCGATCGTCTGGTCAACCCGCACGTCAGCGGTCTGTCGGCGTTTCTGGTGGCCAATCCCGGGGTCAACTCGGGGATGATGATCGTGCAATACGTCGCCGCCTCGCTGTGTGCGGAAAACCGTCAATTGGCGCAACCGGCGGTACTCGACAACTACATCACCTCGGGCCTGCAGGAAGATCACCTGAGCATGGGCACCAACGCCGCGCTGAAGCTGCATCGCGCGCTGGAAAACTGCACGCAGATCCTCGCGATTGAATACCTGCTGGCGGCGCAGGCGTTTGAATTCCTCAAGGAACAGCGCTTTGGCGTGGGCACTGACCGCGCGTGGAAACTGCTGCGCGCAACGGTCCCCGCCTACGATCAGGATCGCTGGCTGGCGCCGGATATCGCTGCCGCTGCGACCGTATTGAAAGACCCGAATCTGCCGCACAACGTTCTCCCGAATTTGTACTGACAACTACCCATACCAGCGTGCCAAGGCGTGGATCGTTCACAAGACGAGAAGCGACGGATAACGGAATGCTCCGGAGCGACTGGTAGTTAATAACAATGCCTGACAGGAGCATTTTAATGACTGCGCTGAACCTGATCCCCGGCCAACTGAGCCTGGCCCAACTGCGTGACGTCTACCAGCATCCGGTCACACTGACTCTCGACAACAGCGCCAGCGCGCAGATCGAGGCCAGCGTCGCCTGTGTCGAGCAGATCCTCGCCGAGAACCGCACCGCCTATGGCATCAACACCGGTTTCGGTCTGCTGGCCTCGACGCGCATCGCCAGCGAAGACCTGGAGAACCTGCAGCGTTCGCTGGTGCTCTCGCACGCGGCCGGCGTCGGCCAGCCGATCAGCGATGACCTTGTACGACTGATCATGGTGCTCAAGGTCAACAGCCTCAGCCGGGGTTTCTCCGGCATCCGTCGGCAGGTGATCGATGCGCTGATCGCGCTGATCAATGCCGAGGTCTATCCGCACATTCCGCTGAAAGGTTCGGTCGGTGCGTCGGGGGATCTGGCGCCGTTGGCGCACATGTCGCTGGTGCTGCTGGGCGAGGGCAAGGCCCGCTACAAGGGCGAATGGCTTGAGGCCACCGAAGCGCTGAAAGTCGCCGGCCTGGCGCCGCTGACGTTAGCGGCTAAAGAAGGTCTGGCGCTGCTCAACGGTACTCAGGTTTCCACAGCGTTTGCCCTGCGCGGTTTGTTCGAAGGCGAGGATCTGTTTGCCGGTGCAGTGGCGCTGGGCAGTCTTACTGTTGAAGCCGTGCTCGGTTCGCGTTCGCCGTTCGACGCGCGCATTCATGCCGCACGTGGGCAGAAAGGGCAGATCGACGCCGCTGCGGCTTATCGCGATCTGCTCGGTGAGCGCAGCGAAGTCTCCGCCTCGCACCAGAATTGCGACAAGGTCCAGGACCCGTACTCGCTGCGCTGCCAGCCGCAAGTCATGGGCGCCTGCCTGACCCAGTTCCGTCAGGCCGCTGAAGTGCTGGCGGTCGAAGCCAACGCGGTTTCCGACAACCCGCTGGTATTCGCCGCTGAAGGCGACGTGATTTCCGGCGGCAACTTCCACGCCGAACCAGTGGCTATGGCCGCTGACAACATGGCCCTGGCCATCGCTGAAATCGGCTCGCTGAGCGAGCGGCGCATCTCGCTGATGATGGACAAGCATATGTCGCAGCTGCCGCCGTTCCTCGTCGGCAATGGTGGGGTGAACTCCGGTTTCATGATCGCCCAGGTCACCGCTGCGGCGTTGGCCAGCGAAAACAAGGCGCTGTCCCATCCGCATTCGGTGGACAGCCTGCCGACCTCGGCCAACCAGGAAGACCATGTATCGATGGCCCCGGCGGCGGGTAAGCGTCTGTGGGAAATGGCCGAGAACACTCGCGGCATTCTCGCCGTGGAATGGCTGGCGGCGGTGCAGGGCCTGGATCTGCGCAACGGTCTGAAGACCTCGCCGAAGCTGGAACAGGCACGGGCGATTTTGCGCAAGGAAGTGCCGTTCTATGAAAAGGACCGCTTCTTTGCGCCGGACATCAATGCGGCGACGCAATTGCTGGCGTCGCGGTGTTTGACCGAGCTGGTTCCGGCGAAGCTTTTGCCGAGCCTTTAACCCTACCCACTGATCGTTCCCACGCTCTGCGTGGGAATGCCTCAAGGGACGCTCCGCGTCCAGTGACGCGGAGCGTCACGGGC
>NZ_RAZO01000458.1:0-633 GCF_004307535.1 Pseudomonas sp. Sample_9 | reverse complement strand
CCGCCCAGTGCGGGCTTTTTCATGCCTGGAGAAACACATGGCCAAGATCGATACGCCCGTCACTGAGGTGCAAACGTCCTCGGAACCGCCATTGTCATCCTCAACTTACTCATCGCCTGAGTCCTTGAAGTTCCGCGACAAGCTCTACACGTCGCGACTGTTGATCGTGCCAGGTACTGACCGTTCCTTTCCGGTCGACAAGTCGACGGTAGTGGTACCGGCCTCCGACGTCGAAGCGGTCAAGTTCCTGAAAGCCAGCGACGAATACGAGCCGTTCAAGGAGTGACGTCGATGATCGGAATGGATCGCCACACCGGCCTACCCATATCCGGCATCGAGCATCTGCGGCAATCCATTGCCGACATCTTGAGCACGCCGCTGGGCAGTCGCCGGCACCGTATGGAGTACGGCAGCAAGCTACGGCGGTTTGTCGATTTACCCATCAACGAAGGCTGGAAAAGTGCCGTACAGGCTGAGGTTGCCCGCGCTCTGGGGCGCTGGGAGCCGCGTTTGAAGTTGGATCAGGTGCGCGTCATTTCCGTCATTGGCGGGCAAATCAATTTGCAAATCGTCGGGAAGTACCTGGGCGACAGCGTCACGTTGGAGGTGGCCGCATGAGTACCGTAGATCTGT
>NZ_RAZO01000374.1:28473-32809 GCF_004307535.1 Pseudomonas sp. Sample_9 | reverse complement strand
AGTTCGGTCGGCAGCCAGTCGGGCAGGGTGCTCGGCTTGAGCAGCGTCAGGGTCTGCATGCACAACTGGCGCAGGCGCTGTTGGGTCAGGCCTTCGGTGAGCGGGTAGACCGGGGTCAGGGTTTCATCGACTGGCGGCGGTTCATCGCCGGTGATCGCGCGGTATTCCGGATGATAGATTTCCAGGCCTGAGGCGCCGGGCCGGGCTTCACCGTAGCAGCGAACCCGCGTGCCACGCTTGAGCCCTTCCTTCTGCGCGTTGCTGAAATGGTAGAAACGCAGGCTCAGCCCGCCGGTGCCGTCCTGCAAGCGCACGACCAGGCTGCGCCGGCGGCCCATGACTACATCGGCGCCGCTGACGGTGCCTTCAACCACGGCGTCCTGACCCGGCCGCAGTGCACCGATCGGCACCACACGGGTGCGATCCTGATAACGCAGTGGCAGGTGGAACAGCACGTCCTGCAGATTCTCCAGGCCGACCTTTGCCAGTTTCTCGGCCATGGCCTCGCCGACACCCTTGAGTGCCGTCACCGACACTTGCGACAGCTCCGTCATGACGCTCGCTTAACCGGCCGTAACCGGCGCGGCAGGCTTGGCCACCGAACACAGGCGAATGGAGTCGGCGAGGATCTCGATGGCTTTCGGCCGTGGGAAGCTCGCGCGCCAGGCGATCGCCACGGTGCGGAACGGCACCGGCGCGGTCAGTGGGCGCACTTCGATCACGCCGGGGGCGTAGTGATGGCTGTCCACTGCCGACAGCGGCAGGATCGAGATGCCCAAGCCGGAGGCGACCATGTGGCGAATGGTTTCCAGCGAGCTGGACTCGACCGTGGTGTGCTTGGCGCCGTCGTTGCCTTTGGTCAGGGTCGGGCAGGCCTCGAGCACCTGATCGCGGAAACAGTGGCCTTCACCGAGCAGCAGCAGGCTCTTGTCGTTGAGCAGGCCGGCGTCGATGGACTCTTTCTTGGTCCACGGGTGCTGGGCCGGCATCAGGACATAGAACGGCTCGTCATACAGCGGCAGGGTTAGCACGTCGGCTTCGTTGAACGGCAGGGCGATGATGATCGCGTCGAGTTCGCCGTTGCGCAGTTTGTCGCGCAGCACGTGGGTGAAGTTTTCTTCGATGTACAACGGCATCTGCGGGGCAACCCGGTGCAGTTGTGGGATCAGGTGCGGGAACAGGTACGGGCCGACGGTGTAGATGGCGCCGACTTTCAGCGGCGCGGTCAGCTGGTTCTTGCCGGCCTGGGCCAGTTCGCGAATGCCTTGGGCTTGTTCGAGGACTTTTTGTGCCTGGGCGACGATGCCTTCGCCGACCGGGGTCAGGCGCACGGCGCTTTTGCTGCGCTCGAAAATCAGCACACCGAGTTCGTCTTCAAGTTTCTTCACGCCCACCGACAGCGTCGGCTGACTGACGTGGCAACGCTCGGCGGCATGGCCGAAGTGCTGCTCTTGGGCGAGGGTAACGATGTAGCGTAATTCTGTGAGGGTCATAGCAAGCGTCCATGAAGATGCGCGCCAAGCATACCGGCTGCAATCGATAGACGCACGTTATCAGACTGCGGGCTGAGTGCGACACCGGTCGAGGTCGGTTTGCCGCTCGTTAATAAGGCGAAAAGCAAAAGATCGCAGCCTTCGGCAGCTCCTACAGTTGGAAATGCGATTCCCTGTAGGAGCTGCCGAAGGCTGCGATCTTTTGCTCTGGTTGTTTAGCGGCGACGTTCGAGCGAATAAACAAACGGCGCAACAATTTCGATCGAGCCGTTGTTGAGCATGTCGGCCGGCGGCTTGGGCAGTGGTTGCGCGCGGCGGATCATGTCCAGGGTGGCCCGGTCCAGATCAGCGTTGCCAGAGCGGCCAACCAGTTCGAACGACAGCACATTACCTTCGCCATCAACCACGAAGCGCAGACGATTCAAGCCTTCCTTGCCACGCGATTGCGCACTTTGCGGGTACTTCTTGTACTTCTGCAAATGCGCGAGCAGGGTGCCTTGCCAACTGGCCTTGGCCGCCAACTGAGCCGGCGACGGACCTGGTGCAGGCTGGGCAGATTTCTCCGTCGGAGCCTGGGTCGGCTGGGTGTCGGCCGGTTTCTCCTCAGAAGGTTTTTCCTTCGGCGGCTCGGGCAGCTTTTTCTCGACCGGCTTCGGCGGTTTTGGCTTGGGCTTCGGCTTGGGTTTCGGTACCGCGATTTCCGCTTTTGGTGCTTCAGCCAGTTTCGGAATCGGCAATTCTTCCACCGGAGCCGGTGGCTGCGGCGGTGTGACGACTTTCGGCGGAGCCGGCGGTGGCGGGGCGGGCAATGGAGCCAGCTCGACCATCATTGCCTGCGGCGGCAATTCGATGGGCGGGCGGGCGGTCCAGTTCAGCGCCAGCGCGATGGCCAGCGCATGCACGCCCAGCACCACGGCCAGGCTACCGCTGTAACGCGTCAGCTTATGGCGCGTCGTGATCATTTCTTGGCTGCCGTCTCAAGTCCGACCAGACCAACCTTCAGGTAACCGGCGGCGCGCAGGCTGTCCATCACGCTCATCAGGTCGCCGTAATCCACGCCTTTGTCGGCCTGGAAGAAGATGGTGGTGTCTTTCTTGCCCTGGGTCTTGGCGTCGAGGGTGGCGCCGAGGGTTTCGGCTTTCACTTCGTCGTCACCGAGGAACAGGCGCTGGTCAGCTTTGACACTGAGGAACACCGGTTTCTCTGGCCGCGGCGCCGGTTTGGCGGTCGAGGCGGGCAGGTCGACTTTGATGTCCACGGTGGCCAGCGGCGCGGCCACCATGAAGATGATCAACAGCACCAGCATCACGTCGATGAACGGCGTGACGTTGATTTCGTGGTTCTCGGCCAGATCGTCGTCTGCGCCTTCTTTCAAATGCAGGCCCATGGCCGATTACCCCACTTTAACCATGTGCGGCTGCGAGCTGCGCTCAGGCTGGTGGTCGAGATCGCGGCTGACCAGCAGCAGGACTTCTGCCGAGGCATCGGAGACCTGCGCCTTGTAACCGGCGATGGAGCGGGCGAAGACGTTGTAGATCACCACCGCAGGAATCGCCGCAACCAGACCCAGTGCAGTGGCCAGCAGTGCTTCAGCAATACCGGGCGCTACGACAGCAAGGTTGGTGGTCTGGGTTTTGGCGATGCCGATGAACGAGTTCATGATGCCCCACACGGTACCGAACAGACCTACGAACGGTGCGGTCGAACCGATGGTGGCGAGCACGCCGGTGCCGCTGCTCATGTTGCGACCGCAGGCTGCTACGAGGCGCTCGAGACGGAAGCTGACGCGTTCCTTGATACCTTCTTTCTCGCGGCTGTTGACCGACAGGCGCATCTCTTCGAGCGCGTCATGCACCAGCAGGTTGGCGAGGGTGCCTTCTTTACCAGCGGTGGCGCTGGCTTCCTTGAGGGTGGTGGCTTTTTTCAGTGCGGCAATTTCGCCACGCAGACGACGCTTGGCGCCCATCAGCTCGAAGCCTTTGGCGATCCAGATGGTCCAGGTGATGATCGAAGCGATGGCCAGACCGATCATCACGATTTTCACGATGATGTCGGCGTTCTGGTACATGCCCCACGGCGACAGGTCGTGGGCCATGCCCAGGGTGTTGTCGGCTTCGAGGACTTCAGGTGCGTCGGCCGCATCGACAGCCTGCACCGGATCGGTGGCGGCCGGTGCAGCCGGAGCGGCAGCGGGTGCGCTCTGCTCGGTGGCGGCTGGGGTGGCGGGCGCTTGAGCGTCGGCGAAGGCGGCGGTCGGTGCCAGCATCAGGCTGAGCAACAGAGCCGCGACAGCGCTCCAGGCGCGAGGTCGAGTGGTTGGCGAAGCGGGAGTTTGATTACGTGTCATGCTGGCCGGACCTGAGATAGAAAAACGTTGTTGCTCTTCCAGGCCTCGTGAGGCCGAGAACAAAAGTGGCGTGCATTATTGCAAGTAATTCTTGTTAACAAAAGTAATAGAGTAACTTTTTTTCCACCATTGCTAGCCGTTCGTCCTGTGCCAGAGCTAGTCTGTGCCTTTCCGAGGAGAGTTTTCTGATGTCCGCGCCTTCTGTTTTGATTGCCGGTTGTGGTGATGTCGGCAGTCGTCTGGCCAAGCAATTGCTGGCGGCTGGCTGGCAAGTCCATGGCCTGCGCCGCGACGTTTCCAAACTGCCGGAGGGTGTCATCGGTGTTGCCGGCGACCTGTTCAGCGAAGAATGCCCGGCGACCTGGCCGGTAGGCGCTGTCGATTATCTGGTGTATTGCGCTGCGGCCACCGACCACGATGAAGAGGGCTACCGCAAGGCCTACGTGCAAGGCTTGCAGAACGTGCTGAGCTGGCTGGACGACTATGGGCAAGTGCC
>NZ_RAZO01000374.1:22770-28373 GCF_004307535.1 Pseudomonas sp. Sample_9 | reverse complement strand
ACGTGCAAGGCTTGCAGAACGTGCTGAGCTGGCTGGACGACTATGGGCAAGTGCCTGAGCGGCTGATCTTCGTGTCGAGCAGCAGCGTGTACGGCCAGCAGGATGGAGCATGGGTGGATGAGACCTCCGAGACTGTCGCGGCCGGATATTCAGGTCGCTTGATGCTCGAAGCCGAGCAGGTCGCGCTCAATAGCGGCATCCCGGCAAGTGTGCTGCGCCTGACCGGCATTTACGGCCCGGGCCGCGAGTGGCTGCTGACTCAGGTGCGTCGCGGGTATCGCGTGGCGATTGATCCGCCGCTGTATGGCAATCGGATTCATGCTGATGATGCGGCGGGTCTGTTGGCGTTCTTGCTGGAAAAAGACCGCGAGGGGGTCAAGCTGGACCAGCTCTATATCGGTGTGGATGACGCGCCGGCGCCGTTGGCCGAAGTGGTGGGCTGGTTGCGCGAGTACCTGGGTGTGACTGAATGGGCCGAAGACGCCAGCGTGCGGCGCACTGGCAGCAAGCGTTGCAGCAATGCGCGGGCGAAAGCGTTGGGGTGGGTGCCGAAGTATTCGAGTTATCGCGAAGGCTATGCAGCGATTCTTGAAGGTAAGTGCTGAATTTTCAGCAACACAAAAACCACTGTGGGAGCGAGCCTGCTCGCGAATGCGGTATGTCAGTCATTATCAGTTTGACTGACCCACCGCGTTCGCGAGCAGGCTCGCTCCCACATTTGATCTTCTGAGATTTCGGAGGCAGGTTACTGCTTCTCCAGCAACCACTTGCGCTCACCTGCGGCAAACTGCGGTTGCTCATCCGCCAGCGCAGCGTTGACTGCCTGCAGAATCTCCAGCTCCTTGCCCTTGCGCACAAAGATCCAGTTATTACCCTGGCCATTGAGTTGCAGCCACATGCTGTCGTTGCCATTGCTCATGGACGCGCAATCGCCCGCCAGACACAAGGCATAACGGTCAACGCCCGGCAGGCCGGTTACCTGGCCGTCGGCCTGGAACTGCACGGTACCGCCTTCACCCTGGCCGGTTGCGATGGTCCAGTTACCGCCCAGATACGCTGAATACAGCGCGCGTTCGAAGCTGGCGCCGATTGGCGCGCCTTCGGGCACCGGGATCTGTGCGCGATCGAAGACTTGTTCTGGTTCATTGTCGCTGGCAGCTTGTTGCAGGCGCCCGCCATCGCGTTTCAGTTCACTGGCGGAGCTGCCGTAGAAGTCGACTTTCCAGGCGCCGGACTCTTCGCCCAGCAGCCGTCCTTCGACGTTCTCAAAACCGTTGGTGTAGCGGGCCTGACCGGCCTTGGTGTTGACGTCCCATTCCAGATTCGGGCCGTAAGCCTGCAGCGCTTCACGCAGGGGACCGCCCTTGGCGGCGGCATCGATCGCCACCTGATTGATCCAGGTGCCGCTGATGTCACGGTCGGCAGGGTCGCTGGCGCAGCCGCCGAGAAACAGGACGAGCAGCGAGAGAGCTAGCGCTTTGCGCATGGTGGAATCCTTTCAAAACCTTTTCTTGCGGCAGTCGGCGCGGCGTGGAGGCCGCGCCGTGCGCATCACTCGATGACCAGAATGGCATCCATTTCAACCTGCGCACCCTTCGGCAGGGCGGCCACGCCGATGGCGGCGCGGGCAGGGTATGGCTGGTCGAAGTACTTGCCCATGATCTCGTTGACCTTGGCGAAGTGGCTCAGATCGGTGAGGAAGATGTTCAGTTTGACGATGTCCTTGAACGAACCGCCGGCGGCTTCGGCCACGGCTTTGAGGTTCTCGAAGACCTGGACGGTCTGGGCTTCGAAGCCTTCGACCAGTTCCATGGTTTTCGGGTCCAGAGGAATCTGGCCCGACATGTACACGGTGTTGCCTGCCTTGATCGCCTGGGAGTAAGTACCGATGGCGGCCGGGGCCTTGTCGCTGGTGATGACGGTTTTGGTCATGTAGGACTCCTTGTAATAGGCAGGTTATGCACGCATGCGGGTGATGCGGATCACCCCGGTCAAGGCGCGCAGTTTCTTGATCACGCGGGCCAGGTGCACACGGTCGTGAACGCTGACCACCAACTGCACGACGCTGATGCGACCATCGCGTTCGTCCATGCTGATTTTCTCGATGTTGCCGTCGGCCGCGTTGACGCTGCTGGCCAGCAGGGCGATCAGGCCACGCTGGTGTTCCAGCTCGACGCGCAGCTCGACGTTGAATTCGCCGGTGACATCCTTGGCCCAGGAGAGCTGGATGCATTTTTCCGGGTTGTGCCTGATTTCGCTGATGTTGCGGCAGTTGTCCAGGTGCACGACCATGCCTTTGCCCGCCGACAGGTGCCCGACAATCGGGTCGCCTGGGATCGGCGTGCAGCACTTGGCGTAACTGAGCACCAGGCCTTCGGTGCCGCGAATCGCCAGCGGGCCTTCCGGGCTCGGCAGTTGTTCGCCTTCGCCAAGCAGGCGGCGGGCGACCACGTAGGCCATGCGATTGCCCAAGCCAATGTCTTCGAGCAGGTCTTCGATCAGTTCGAGACGGTATTCGGTAAGCATCGCTTTGACGCGCTCGGCCGGAATCTTTTCCAGCGAGCTGTCGAAACCGTTGAGGACCTTGTTCAGCAGACGTTCGCCGAGACTGATGGACTCCGAACGGCGCTGCAGTTTCAACGCATGACGAATGTGCGTGCGCGCCTTGCCGGTAACGACGAAGTTGAGCCACGCCGGATTTGGCCGTGCGCCGGGGGCGCTGACGATCTCGACCGTGGAGCCGCTTTGCAGCGGTTCCGACAGCGGCGCGAGACGACGATTGATCCGGCAGGCGATGCAGCTGTTGCCGACATCGGTGTGTACCGCGTAGGCAAAGTCGACCGCCGTGGAGCCTTTTGGCAGCTCCATGATCCGGCCTTTTGGCGTGAATACGTAGACCTCGTCCGGGAACAGGTCGATCTTCACGCTCTCGATGAATTCCAGCGAGTTGCCGGCGCGTTGCTGCATTTCCAGCACGCCTTTGACCCACTGGCGAGCGCGGGCATGAGTGCCTTTGGGCTGCTCGTCGCCGCTGGACTTGTACAGCCAATGGGCGGCGATGCCGTTGTTGGCCATCTCTTCCATTTCGCGGGTACGGATCTGGATCTCGATCGGTACACCGTGCATGCCGAACAGCGTGGTGTGCAGCGACTGATAGCCGTTGGCCTTGGGGATCGCGATGTAATCCTTGAAGCGTCCGGGCAACGGTTTGTACAAATTATGCACAGCACCCAGTACGCGGTAGCAGGTATCGACCTTGTCGACGATGATCCGGAACGCATAGACGTCCATGATCTCGTTGAAGGCCCGACGCTTGCCGCGCATTTTCTTGTAGATGCCGTAGAGGTGTTTCTGCCGCCCGCTGACTTCGCCCTGGATGCCGTCGATGGCGAGGCAATGGCCGAGGGACTCTTCGATCTTGTTGACGATTTCCTTGCGGTTGCCCCGGGCGCGCTTGACCGCCTGGTAGATTCGCGCGGAACGCATCGGGTGCATTGCCTTGAAACCTAGGTCTTCGAACTCGATGCGGATCGCGTGCATGCCCAGCCGGTTGGCAATGGGCGCGTAGATTTCGAGGGTTTCCTTGGCGATACGTCGGCGCTTTTCGCCGGACAGGACTTCCAGCGTGCGCATGTTGTGCAGACGGTCGGCGAGCTTGACCAGGATCACCCGGATGTCGCGCGCCATGGCCATGGCCATTTTCTGGAAGTTTTCCGCCTGGGCTTCGGCCTTGGTCTCGAAATTCATCTGGGTCAGTTTGCTGACCCCGTCGACCAGTTCGGCCACGGTTTCACCAAACTGCGCTTGCAGCGCTTCCTTGGCGATACCGGTGTCTTCGATCACGTCATGCAGCATCGCGGCCATCAGGCTCTGATGGTCCATGTGCATGTCGGCAAGAATATTGGCCACGGCAAGAGGATGCGTGACGTACGCCTCGCCACTGCGACGGCGTTGACCGTCATGGGCTTGTTCGGCGTAGAAATACGCTCGGCGGACCAGGTTGACCTGGTCGTTGCCGAGGTAGGTCGATAAGCGATCGGCGAGGGCGTCTATGCTCGGCATGATGAATCCTGCCGAAAGCTGTGACCCCGCGCCGTGCTACGTCGACCAGGCATAGGCTTAGACGGCCTCGTTCGACTCGTCCTCGAACGCTGCGAACAGCGGTTCATCCTGGACGATTTCCTGCTCGGCGATGAACTCGTAGCTCATCAGGCCTTCAGCAATTTCACGCAGCGCGACAACGGTCGGCTTGTCGTTTTCCCACTGCACCAATGGCTCTTTGCCGCCGGTGGCCAGTTGACGGGCACGCTTGGTAGAGAGCATGACCAGCTCAAAGCGGTTTTCCACGTGTTCTAGGCAGTCTTCAACGGTTACGCGGGCCATGGTATTCCTCGGAGCGAATGCAATATGCGCGCTGCCCGGTTGGGCGAGCGGACTGAGCAGTTTAAAAAATCACCAGCGATTAGGGAAGCGCTGATTTTTTGACCAGACCCTTCAACGCGCTGCAAGCACCAATGTAAAGCGCTTGCAGGCATTTTGGGAAGTGCTGATTTAGCCGAGCAATTCAGCCAGCAATTTGCCGAAACGCACTTGCTGGCGTTTCTGTTGCAGCTGATTGGCGCGGAAAATCGCTTTCAGATCGTCCAGCGCGTGGGCGAAATCGTCGTTGATTATCAGGTAATCGTAATCGACGTAATGGCTCATCTCGCTGACCGCCTCGCGCATGCGGCCGTCGATGATCTCGTCGCTGTCCTGGCCGCGATTGGTCAGGCGCTGGTGCAGGGCTTGCAGCGATGGCGGCAGGATGAAGATCGAGCGCGCTTGCGGCATCAGCTTGCGCACTTGCTCGGCGCCTTGCCAGTCGATTTCCAGAATCAGGTCGTGACCTTCGTCCAGGGTCTGTTGCAAACGGCTTTGCGAGGTGCCGTAGAAGTTGCCAAAGACTTCGGCGCGTTCAAGGAAGTCGCCGTGCTCGCCCATCTTCACGAACTCTTCGCGGGTCACGAAATGGTAGTTCACGCCATCCACTTCGCCCGGGCGCATGGCGCGGGTGGTGTGCGAGACCGAAACGCGGATCTCCGGATCGGCGTCGGTCAACGCCTTGACCAGGCTGCTCTTGCCCGCGCCCGATGGCGCGGAAATGATGTACAGGGTGCCGGTGTGTTGGGTCATGTCAGGGTAGCCTTACTCAATATTCTGCACTTGTTCGCGCATCTGCTCGATCAACACCTTGAGGTTGACGGCGGCCTGGGTACTGCGCGGGTCGAAGGCTTTGGAGCCCAGTGTGTTGGCCTCGCGGTTGAGCTCCTGCATCAGGAAGTCCAGGCGCCGCCCGGCGGCACCACCGGACTTGAGCACCCGGCGAACTTCGATGATGTGGGTGCTCAGGCGATCCAGTTCTTCGGCCACGTCGCTTTTTTGCGCGAGAATGACCATTTCCTGTTCCAGACGCTGCGGGTCGAGCTCGGCCTTCATGTCGGCAAAGCGGTCGAGGACTTTCTGGCGCTGGGTAGCGAGCATCTGCGGCACCAGTTCTCGCAGGGTCACGACGTCTTCTTCGATGGACGTCAGGCGGTCGTTGATCAAGCGAGCCAGCTCCGCGC
>NZ_RAZO01000374.1:11090-22670 GCF_004307535.1 Pseudomonas sp. Sample_9 | reverse complement strand
ACGTCTTCTTCGATGGACGTCAGGCGGTCGTTGATCAAGCGAGCCAGCTCCGCGCCTTCGCGCTCGCGGCCAGCCTTCAAGTCCTTCAAGCCCTGATTGAACAGCGCCAGCGCTTCGGCGTTCAGCGCTTGCGGGTCGGACGCATCGGCTACCAGCACGCCGGGCCAGGCCAGCACTTCCAGCGGATTCAGCGCGGCGGGATTCTTGATCAGGCCGGCCACGGTTTCCGCAGCGGCAACCAGTTGTGCAGCGCGCTCGCGGTCGACTTGCAGCGGCTTGCCGGTGCTTTCTTCGGTGAAGCGCAGCGTGCATTCCAGTTTGCCCCGCGACAGACCCTGACGCAGCGCTTCACGCACGGCGCCTTCGAGGTCGCGAAACGATTCGGGCAAGCGCAGGTGCGGTTCCAGATAGCGGCTGTTGACCGAGCGCAGTTCCCAGCTCAGGGTGCCCTGAACGCCGGCTTTCTCGACGCGGGCGAAGGCGGTCATGCTGTGCACCATGGCGGTGACCTCGCAATGCAGATCGGCGCGAAACGTTGTTTCGCAGGCGCGATTTCAATGAATTTAAGCCGACAGGCAGCAAAGGCGCAGGATTGTAGCGCAGTGCGGCGAATGCGCCCAAACACACGGTGTGACAAAGCGCTGCAGCCCGTCGGTTATGCGCGCTTGAGGGGCTTCGGTCGTCGGCCGGCGGTTTTAACCAGTGCCCACTCGCGGTGCGGCGCTCTATAATGCTCCGCAGTTTTCCGTCCTCAGTACAGGTATCCCTATGAAACGTCCAAGTGGTCGCGCTGCCGATCAGCTCCGCTCGATCCGCATCACCCGCAACTACACCAAACACGCCGAGGGATCCGTACTGGTCGAATTCGGTGACACCAAAGTCATCTGCACCGTCAGCGTCGAAAACGGCGTGCCGCGTTTCCTCAAAGGTCAGGGCCAGGGCTGGTTGACTGCCGAGTACGGCATGCTGCCGCGCGCCACCGGCGAGCGTAACCAGCGTGAAGCCAGCCGTGGCAAGCAGGGCGGTCGTACTCTGGAAATCCAGCGCCTGATCGGCCGTTCCCTGCGCGCAGCGCTGGACATGTCCAAGCTCGGCGACGTGACCCTGTATGTCGATTGCGACGTGATCCAGGCCGATGGCGGTACTCGCACCGCGTCCATCACCGGCGCCATGGTTGCGCTGGTCGATGCCTTGAAAGTGATCAAGAAGCGCGGCGGCCTGAAAGGCGGTGACCCGCTCAAGCAGATGATCGGTGCGGTCTCGGTCGGCATGTACCAGGGCGAGCCGGTGCTGGATCTGGACTATCTTGAAGATTCCGCAGCTGAAACCGATCTGAACGTGGTGATGACCAGCACCGGTGGTTTCATCGAAGTGCAGGGCACCGCCGAGGGCGCCCCTTTCCAGCCTGAAGATTTGAATGCCATGCTGGAACTGGCGAAGAAAGGCATGAACGAGATCTTCGAACTGCAGAAGGCTGCGCTGGCCGACTAAGGTTCTTGACCACAAGGAGGACGTGATGAGTGACGAGCAAGAGTTGCTGCCCAAGCCGAGCCAGGAGGTTCGCCAATGGGCGATGTTCTGTCACTTGTCCGCCTTGCTGGGGATCTGGATTCCGTTCGGCAATCTGATCGGGCCGCTGATCCTATGGCAGATGAAGCGCGAGAAGGACCCTTTCATCGATGCACAGGGCAAAGAGGCGCTGAATTTTCAGATCACTGTCGCCATTGCCTCGATGATCTGCTTTTTGCTCATGCTGCTGATCATTGGTTTCTTCCTCTTTGGTTTGCTGGCAATCGCGGCATTGGTCCTGACGATCATTGCAGGGGTCAAAGCCAACGAAGGTTTTCCTTACAGATATCCGTTCACTTGGCGACTGATCAAGTGAAAGTCTGTTGTATCGCAATATGAAAATGCCCCGACTTATCGGGGCATTTTTATTTGTGCAACTTAATAATTGGTTTTTGTTGTAGGACTAGTCTGTTAACGATGTGCGGTTTGGCATTTATTTGCTGATATTCGTCTATTACATGTTTGGTCACAACTGATCGATCCAGTGCTTATTCCCGTTCTTGTTATTGGCGCGAACGGGTTGTTAAAGTTGCCCAATGTAATGTTTCGGTTGAAACATTCCGATATGTTCAAGCCATCGATGGCACTTGAATTCCCCAGTAATCAGTGTTGAGAAAATCAGCCGGTTCACCCGTCGAGCCCAGGTAAACGCTCGCCTCGTGAATACTTAGCCAAGAATAATCCACATGATTGAGCTCGATTTCTACGGCACGCTCGTGGCCGCTTCCTTAGTATTACTGCTCGGACGCGGACTCGTTACGCGTGTTGGCTTTCTGCGAAGTTACAATATTCCTGAACCGGTGGCGGGCGGCCTGGTGGTTGCCGTGCTCCTGTTGATATTGCGCACTTTCGATATAGAAGTCCGCTTCGATACATCATTGCAAACACCGTTGATGTTGGCTTTCTTCGCCACGATTGGCTTGAGCGCGGACCTCGCCAGCCTGAAAAAGGGTGGCCGCGTTGTCGGCGTCTTTCTGCTGGCGGTCATTGGCTTGCTGGTGGTGCAGAACGCCATGGGAATAGGGTTGGCAACTTTGCTTGGGCTTGATCCTTTGATGGGCTTGCTGACGGGGTCCATCACGCTCGCCGGCGGTCACGGCACTGGCGCTGCATGGGGCGCGGTGTTCAGCGAGAAATATGGCCTGGCCTCGGCTTCGGAACTGGCGCTGGCCTCAGCGACGTTCGGTCTGGTGCTGGGTGGTCTGATCGGTGGGCCCGTCGCGCGGTTGCTGATCAAGCGCGTGCAAGTGCCAGGTTGCAATCCGCAACAAGCGCCGCGACTGCCAAGAGGTTTTGAACAGCCGAACAAGGAACGCTCGATCACGCCGTTTTCGTTCGTTGAGACGCTGGCGCTGATTGCCGTCAGCCTGCTCGCAGGCAATCTTTTGAATGGCTTGCTGCAAGGCACTGCTTTCGAGCTACCGACGTTTGTCTGCGTGCTGTTTGTGGGTGTGGTGTTGCGCAACAGTCTGTCAGCGCTTGGCTTGTATCAGGTATTCGAGCGCGAAGTTTCCGTGCTCGGCAATGTCAGCCTCTCGCTATTTCTGGCAATCGCTTTGATGTCGCTGAAGCTTTGGGATCTGGCGGCGCTGGCATTGCCGATCTTCATTATTCTGGCCGTGCAGGCGCTGGTCATGGCGCTGTTCGCGATTTTCGTGACGTTCCGGGTGATGGGCAGCAACTATGATGCCGCCGTGCTCGCTGCGGGGCATTGCGGCTTTGGTCTGGGTGCCACGCCGACGGCGATTGCCAACATGCAAGCCGTGACGCAGCGCTATGGGCCGTCGCAGATCGCGTTTCTGGTGGTGCCGATGGTAGGAGCGTTCTTCATCGATATCGTTAACGTCATCGTGATCAAGTTGTACCTGGCCTTGCCATTCTTCGCTGCGGTCTAGCATAGACAGGCGCATAAAAAATGCCCGCATCTCACGATGCGGGCATTTTCTTTGGCTGCGATAAAACGCTTAGATGGTCAGCGTCCAGTCGTAGTCGACGATCAACGGCGCGTGCTGCGAGAACCGTGGCTGACGCGGCAGGCGTGCGCTCCGCACCGAGCGACGCAGGCCAGGGGTCAGGATCTGATAATCGAAACGCCAGCCCAGATTGAGCATCTCGGCCTGTTCGTTATCCGGCCACCAGCTGTACTGATCGCCTTCGCGGCTGACTTCGCGCAGCGCATCGACATAGCCCATGTTGCCGACAATCTCGTCCATCCAGGCGCGTTCCGGCGCCAGGAAGCCTGGAGATTGCTGGCTGTCGCGCCAGTTCTTGATGTCGAGTTTCTGCTGCGCAACGTACAGCGAGCCACAATAAATGTACTCGCGACGTTTGCGTCGCTGTTTGTCCAGGTACTTGCCGAAATCGTCCATGAGCTTGAACTTCTGGTTCAAGTCCTCATCGCCGTTCATCCCCGAAGGAAACAGCAAGGTGGCAATACTGACTTTGTCGAAATCTGCTTGCAGGTAGCGCCCGTAGCGGTCGGCCGTCTCGAAACCGAGACCGCTGATGACAGCCTTCGGTTGCAACCGCGAATACAAAGCCACGCCGCCTTGGGCAGGGACTTCAGCATCGCAGGCATAAAGGAAGTAGCCATCCAGTTGGAAGGCTGGGTCATCCAGTTCAAAGGCGGAGGCACGGGTGTCCTGCAGGCAGATGACGTCGGCATTCTGGGCTTGCAGCCAACTGAGCAAACCGCGCTCGACTGCCGCCTGAATACCATTGACGTTCACACTGATGATCCGCATAAATGGCCCCAAAAATCGCGTGCGTGTATGATACACGGCGTCAAGCTAATTAGCTAAATCCGTGGTATTTGGGGTTTTTTTCATGCAAGCGTATCAGCGCGATTTCATTCGTTTTGCCATCGATCGCGGCGTTTTGCGCTTCGGTGAGTTCACCCTGAAGTCCGGGCGCACCAGTCCCTACTTCTTCAACGCCGGCCTGTTCAACTCCGGTTCGGCCCTGGCGCAACTGGGGCGTTTCTACGCCGCTGCCATCGCCGAGAGCGGCATCTCCTTCGACGTTCTGTTTGGCCCGGCTTATAAAGGCATTCCGCTGGCGGCCACGACCGCCGTTGCGCTGGCCGAACATCACGGCCGTGACCTGCCATGGTGCTTCAACCGCAAGGAAGCCAAGGCCCACGGCGAGGGCGGCAGCCTGGTCGGCGCACCGCTGACTGGCGACGTGCTGATCATCGACGACGTGATCACCGCCGGCACCGCCATTCGTGAAGTGATGCAGATCATCGCTTCCCAGGACGGCGCCAAGGCCGCCGGTGTGCTGATCGCACTGAACCGCCAGGAGCGTGGCAACGGCGAGTTGTCGGCCATCCAGGAAGTCGAGCGTGACTTCGGCATCCCGGTGATCAGCATCGTCTCGCTGAATCAGGTGCTGGAATTCCTCGCCGATGATCCGCAGCTCAAACAGCATTTGCCAGCCGTGGAAGCGTATCGCGCGCAATTTGGCGTGTGATCCATACCTGTAGGAGCTGCCGAAGGCTGCGATCTTTTGATCTTGTTTTTCAGGATCAAGATCAAAAGATCGCAGCCTTCGGCAGCTCCTACGGTGGTCTACGCAGTTTTTGCCATTTCCTGAGCAGTCTCAGCGCCAATCCGACATTGACCAGCGCAAACACCAACAGCGCAACAACCACCATCACGTACAACGTGCGATCCACATCGAAATCCCACAGGTCCAGCGTGCTGCTGCGCATGATCCCGACTGCTGCCGGCAAGTTAACGTAAAACAGCGCCCCGAAAGCGCACGTCAATGGCAATGCTCGCCAGTAGAAAGCAGCCATCACCTTGTCTCGACTGCGCTTGCGGGCCTGCGAACCTTTTTGAAATTCATCCTCAGCCAGCGCTTCATTGAGCTCCGGCCACGCCAGATTGAACATGAACGTGGTCAGGGTCAGCAGCAAGCCACTGACCGCGACGATGTCACTGAACGGCATTCAGACCCAGCGTTGCACAGAGCAATGCGTGGGAATCTTCGCTGATCTCGAATTGCCCGGCGCTGCCCTTGCGTTTGGTGATGGGTTTGAAGGTCGGCTCGTTCTGGGTGATGAGCATGTTCAATTCATCGCGGATCACGTCCGAGCTGATCACCACCAGAAACACGTTTTGCGCATGTTCGGCGGACTCGATCACTGCGCGCATGCTGTGCTGCAGGATGTCGTCGAGCTGATTGCGAAAGCGCGATACGGTGTTCTTCAACAGGGTTTTGCTTTGGCTCTGGGTCAGTTGAAAGATCGTCGAGATCTGCGATTCGGTCGGCAGGGTTTGCCCGAAGTAACTCTGGATCAGATACAGCAGGCGATCCTGCTTGGCTTCGTCCGCCCGGCTGGGCATGCCGCCCTCGACCAGCATTTTCAGGTATTCGGTCAGACTGGCTTTGGCGATGCGCTCCAGCGCATGGGCGATTTCAGCGTCGCCGATGCGCAAGGTCTTTTTTACCGGTTCCTTTTGTTCCTGCTCGAAAGCATCGGCGTCGATCGTGAACGAGATCTGCATGGCTCAGGCGCTCCAGAATTATTTTTTGCTGGCAGCCGGCTTTTCGGATTTTTCCGGGTACGGATCTTGTGGGGCGTCACCCTGGCCGGTGAGGGTTTTCCAGCCGTTCAGGACATGCGCCGTTTTCCTGAACTGCGGGCAGGGTGGCATAGAGGTTTTGGCTTGATTGGAATAACGATGGCCGCAGTCCACGCATTCGTAGGTGCCTGCTGAAACATCGCTGCCGTAGGGAACGTAATCTTTCTGCATGAGTGAATCTCCGTTGGATGAGAGGAAGATCCTATGGAGATTTGTTCTGAGTGGATGTCGGACGTTTCGCTGTATCGAGTCAGGCTTTTCCTGCGCGCACCAAAAAATCGCAGCCTTCGTCAGTTCCTGCAAAAGCGGATTCTCGCATGTGCGAAATCCCCGTAGGAGCTGCCGAAGGCCGCGATCTTTTGCTTTCAGCTATTAGCGATCAGGGACGCTTGCGATTGCTGATCAGCGTACCCACGCCAGTGTCAGTGAAGATTTCCAGCAGGATCGCATTCGGCACACGACCATCGATGATCAACGAACTGCCAACCCCACCCTGAACCGCTTCCAGTGCGCAACGGATCTTCGGCAGCATGCCGCCGTAGATCGTGCCGTCAGCGATCAAGTCGTCGACTTGCTGAGTGCACAGGCCGGTCAATACATGCCCCGATTTGTCCATCAGGCCGGCAATGTTGGTCAGCAGCATCAGTTTTTCAGCTTTCAGTGCTTCGGCAACCTTGCCCGCCACCAGGTCGGCGTTGATGTTGTACGACTCGCCGTTCTCACCGACGCCAATCGGTGCGATGACCGGGATGAAGTTGCCTTTGACCAGCAGATTCAACAACTCCGTATTGATGCCGACGACTTCGCCGACATGGCCGATGTCGATGATTTCCGGCTGGGTCATCTCCGGGGTCTGGCGGGAGACGGTGAGCTTCTTCGCCCGGATCAGCCCGGCATCTTTACCGGTCAGGCCGATGGCGCTGCCGCCATGGCGGTTGATCAGGTTGACGATGCTCTTGTTGACCTGACCGCCAAGGACCATTTCCACCACGTCCATGGTCGCCGCGTCGGTGACGCGCATGCCGTCGACGAAATGGCTTTCGATCGACAGGCGCTTGAGCAGATCACCGATCTGCGGGCCGCCACCGTGCACGACCACCGGATTGATACCCACGGCTTTCATCAGCACGATGTCGCGGGCGAAGCCGGTTTTCAGCTCCTCGCTTTCCATCGCGTTGCCGCCGTATTTGATCACCAGGGTCTTGCCGACATAACGTCGGATGTAAGGCAGTGCTTCGGACAGGACCTTGGCAGTGTTGGCGGCGGCTTCGCGTTCGAGGGTCATTCAGGGCTCCGGGTGGATCAGAACGGTAATTGGAGATCAGGTGCAACGCGTTTCAGTTGGGCGTGGAACACATCCTTGATGCGCTGCAGTTCAGCCTCGTCATCGGCCTCGAAGCGCAGCACCAGCACCGGTGTGGTGTTGGATGCGCGCACCAGGCCCCAGCCTTTGGCGTAATCGACCCGCACGCCGTCGATGGTGGTCAGGTCGGCGCCTTCGCCCCACTGAGCATCGTGCAGTGCATCAATGATGCTGAATTTGCTCTCTTCGGTCACATGGATATTGATTTCCGGCGTGGAAATATCGTTCGGGAAGGTCGCAAACAGCTCTTCCGCAGTGGATTTTTCCTTGCTGAGGATCTCCAGCAGTCGTGCGGCGCTGTAGATGCCGTCGTCGAAACCGAACCAGCGCTCCTTGAAGAAGATGTGCCCGCTCATTTCTCCGGCCAGCAGCGCACCGGATTGCTTCATTTTCTTTTTGATCAGCGAGTGACCGGTCTTCCACATTAGCGGCCGACCGCCGTATTCCTTGATCAGCGGCACCAAACGGCGAGTGCATTTGACGTCGAAGATGATTTCCGCGTCCGGGTTACGCGCCACTACGTCGCGAGCGAACAGCATCAGCAGACGGTCCGGGTAGACGATGCTGCCGGTGTTGGTCACCACGCCGACGCGGTCGCCGTCACCGTCGAAGGCCAGACCGATATCGGCGTTGGTTTCCTTGACCTTGGCGATCAGGTCGACGAGGTTTTCCGGTTTGCCCGGATCCGGGTGATGGTTCGGGAAGTTGCCGTCGACCTCGCAGAACAGCGGAATGACTTCGCAGTTCAGCGCTTCGATCAGTTGCGGGGCGATCACGCCGGCCGCGCCGTTGCCGCAGTCGACCACGACTTTCAGGCGGCGGGCCAGTTTGATGTCCTGGACGATTTCGGTGTTGTAGCGGTCGAGGATTTCGACCTGAGTGACGCTGCCCTGGCCGCTGCTCAGGTCATTGTTCTTGATGCGCTCGTGGAGCACCTGAATCTGCTCGTTGGCGAGGGTGTCGCCGGCGATGACGATTTTGAAACCGTTGTAGTTCGACGGATTGTGGCTACCGGTGAGCATCACCCCGGACTTGCCGGCCAGCACGTTGGCGGCGTAATACAGCGCTGGCGTTGGCACCAGGCCGACATCGCTGACGTGGCAACCGCTCTCGGCGATGCCGCGAATGAGTTCCGCGACCAGCTCCGGGCCGGACAGGCGACCGTCGCGACCGACCGAAACATTCGGTTCGCCCTGGGCCAGGCTCTGCGAGCCGATGGCACGGCCAATCCAGTAGGCGGTTTCACCGTTGAGGTATTCCGGCACGGTGCCGCGAATGTCGTAGGCGCGGAAAATGCTGTCAGGCAGCTTCGGGGCGATCTTGGCGGGGGTGCTCATCTGTGGACATGCTCCATCTCGAAAAGGGCGGGACAGACCGACGAAATGTTCGACGGCAGGCTCAAACTGAAGGGTATGACGGCGTTTTCCACAGAGAGTTCGTGCTATGAAAGGGCCATGATGCCTCGGCGGACCGGGCTCGCGACCAGCAAAACCTTGATTTACGGTGTTAAAACCTGCTGCCGATGTAGTGCATTTTTTGTGGTGAGGGGATAAGCCCCCTCACCACAATAATTTCTATCCGGTTATTTGGTGCCGGTATGGCCAAAACCACCGGTACCGCGCTCGGTCTCGACAAACTCTTCAACCATTTCGAAATGCGCCTGCACCACCGGCACCAGCACCAATTGCGCCAAGCGTTCGCCGACGGTCATGGTGAAGTCGCTCTGGCCGCGGTTCCAGCAGGAGACCATCAGCGGGCCCTGGTAGTCGGAGTCGATCAGGCCGACCAGATTGCCCAGCACGATGCCGTGTTTGTGGCCCATGCCCGAGCGTGGCAGGATCAGCGCGGCGAGATTCGGGTCACCGATGTACACCGACAGGCCGGTGGGGATCAGCACGGTTTCACCCGGTTTGATCACGATGTCCTGTTCCAGCATGGCGCGCAGGTCGAGGCCGGCGGAGCCCGGGGTGGCGTATTGCGGCAGCGGGAATTCGGTGCCGATGCGTGGGTCGAGGATCTTGGCTTGCAAAGCGTGCATGTAAATTAAACCTGGTTCAGACGTTCGGCGATAAAAGTGACCAGTTGGCGAGCAATCTTGCTCTTGCTGGTCTGGGCGAAAACCGTGGCGTGCAGCTCACGGTCGATGACGCTGCAGGCGTTTTCTTCGCTGTTGAAACCGATGCTCGGGTTGGCGACGTCGTTGGCGACGATCAGATCGAGATTCTTGTCCTTCAGCTTGCGTGCAGCGTAGTCGAGCAGGTGTTCGGTTTCGGCAGCGAAGCCGACACTGAACGGACGGTCGGTACGGGTCGCGATGGTGGCAAGGATGTCCGGGTTGCGCACCATTTGCAGGACGAAGCCGTCACCGCTCGTAGGATCTTTCTTGAGTTTATGCGGGGCGACGACTTCAGGGCGGTAGTCCGCCACCGCTGCCGACGAGATGAACACATCGCAAGGCATGGCAGATTCGCAGGCGGCGAGCATGTCGCGGGCGCTGACCACATCGATCCGCGTCACGCGATCCGGCGTCGGCAGGTGCACCGGGCCGCTGATCAACGTGACACGGGCGCCGGCTTCCACGGCTGCTTCGGCGAGGGCAAAACCCATTTTGCCGGAGCTGTGGTTGGTGATGTAGCGCACCGGGTCGATGTTTTCCTGAGTCGGGCCGGCGGTGATCACCACATGCTTGCCGGTCAGGGCCTGGCGCTGGAAGCAATCAGCGGCGAGCAGCGCCAGATCGGTGGCTTCCATCATGCGGCCCATGCCGACGTCGCCGCAGGCCTGGCTGCCCGAGGCCGGGCCGAAAGTCTTCAGGCCACGGCTTTCGAGCAGTTGCAGGTTGGCCTGGGTCGCCGGGTCGCGCCACATCGCCTGATTCATTGCTGGCGCGACAGCAACCACGGCGTCGGTGGCCAGCACCAATGTGGTCAGCAGATCGTTGGCAATGCCTTGGGCCAGGCGGGCGATCAGGTCGGCGGTGGCCGGGGCGATCAGCACCAGATCGGCCCATTTCGCCAGCTCGATATGGCCCATGGCGGCTTCGGCGGCAGGGTCGAGCAAGTCGAGGTGAACCGGGTGGCCCGACAGGGCCTGCATGGTCAGCGGGGTAATGAATTCGGCGCCGCCATGGGTCATGACCACGCGCACTTCGGCACCTTGGTCGATCAGGCGGCGAACCAGATCGGCGCTCTTGTAGGCCGCAATGCCGCCGCCGACGCCCAGAACGATGCGTTTCCGATACAGCCGCTGCATAGGTCTGCCTTTCATTTCGTTGATGACTGCGGCGCGATGCCCCTCCCCAGGGTTGAATCGACCGCCAAAAAGATGGGCTACGATATCACAGCGACCGCTACGGAACAGCGGCGCCCACAGACAAGGAGGTGCTATGAGTATTCGCGATTGGCCGGCGGCGGAACGGCCGCGGGAAAGGTTGTTGGAACACGGCGCAGGGAGTCTTTCGGACGCTGAGTTACTGGCAATTTTTCTGCGCACCGGACTGCCCGGAAAAAGCGCTGTCGACCTCGCCAGACATCTGCTGACGCAATTCGGTGGCCTGCGTTTGCTGCTCGAGGCCGATCAGGACGCATTCAGTAAACAAATGGGTCTTGGCCCGGCCAAGTTCGCCCAATTGCAAGCCGCCCAGGAAATGAGCAAGCGCCATCTGGCCGAGCGCTCACGGCAGAAACCGGCACTGGAAAACCCTCAGGTCGTACGCGACTACCTCAAGGCGATGTTGCGACATGAGCCGCACGAGGTATTCGGCTGCCTGTTTCTCGATTCAAAGCACCAGGTGCTCAATTTCGAGGCGCTGTTTCGCGGCTCTATCGACAACACCAGCGTGCATCCTCGGGAGGTGGTGAAGCGGGCGCTGGCCAATAACGCGGCGGCAGTGATCCTCTGCCACAACCATCCGTCCGGCAACACCGATCCGAGTCAGGCCGATCGGCTGCTGACCAAGCGCCTGCAGAAAGCGCTGGAGCTGATTGACGTGCGAGTGCTCGATCACTTCATCATCGGAGACGGCGAACCGCTGTCGATGGCGGAGTGTGGCTGGATGTA
>NZ_RAZO01000374.1:0-10990 GCF_004307535.1 Pseudomonas sp. Sample_9 | reverse complement strand
CCATCCTTCAAGCCGGCCTTGGCCAGCAGCGCCTTGGCCTTGGCCACGTCGTGCGGATAGCCCGGCAGGTTCTTCGCGTAGCTCCAGGTGTTCGGCGGGTAAGGGCCGTTAGCCGCCTCGGCGGTGTCCTCGAACACGGCTTTGATGTAGTTGGCCTTGTCGAAAGCGAGGTTGATCGCCTGGCGCACTTCCGGCTTGTCCAGTGGCGGATGCTGGCTGTTAATGCCCACGAAAGCGGTCATGAACGCGTCAGTCTTTTCGACTTTCAGCGTCGGCTCCTTCAGCGCAGCCTGTACGTCCAGTGGTTTTGGCGACAGGGCGATCTGGCATTCATTGCGCCGCAGCTTTTGCAGGCGCACGTTGGCGTCCGGCGTGATGGCGAAGATCAATGGGTCGACCGCAGGCTTGCCACGGAAATAGTCCGGATTGGCCTTGTAGCGAATCGCCGCGTCTTTCTGAAAGCGATTGAACACGAACGGGCCGGTGCCGATCGGCTGGCTGTTGAGTTTGTCGGTGGCGCCGGCCTTCATCAGTTTGTCGGCATATTCGGCGGAATAGATCGAGGCGAAACCCATGCTCAGGGTAGCGAGGAAGGTCGAATCCGGATGGTCGAGGGTAAAACGCACGGTCAGCGGGTCGAGGGCGTCGATCTTCTTGATCAGGCTCGGCAGTTGCATCGACTGCGCATGGGGGAAGCCGCTCTGGGCGACTTTGTGCCACGGGTTGGCCGGGTCGAGCATGCGGTCGAAGCTGAACTTGACGTCTTCGGCACTCAGCTCGCGGCTCGGTTTGAAGTAGTCGGTTGTATGAAATTTCACCTGCGGGTGCAGCTTGAACACGTAGGTCAGGCCGTCGGTGCTGACTTCCCAGCTGTCGGCGAGGCTTGGGATGACCTTGCCACTGGCAGTGTCGAAATCCACCAGACGGTTCATCAGCACATCGGCCGAAGCATTGGTGGTGGTCAGCGAGTTGTACTGCACCACATCGAACCCTTCAGGGCTGGCCTCGGTACACACGCTCAGCGCGGCGGCCTGGGCGAGGGGGCTCAGCAGGAGCGGGGCGAGCAACAGAGGTAGGGCAGCGAGGCGCATGGTCGGTTTCCTTTACAGATCGAAGGCCCATCTGCAAGTGCAGTCTGGAAAAGTCCTACCCTAGAGCTCTGAATTGCAAATGACTATCCCCTTTTTGCATTTTCAGGCGCACTCTTGCACGGTTTCGAGCGTGGGCAGCCAGATGAAAAGTCTGAATCGGCTGTAGGGCGGGATTTCTGCGACGAGTGGTCAAAACTGGCCGCAGCCTTTGTTCAAGGCGTCTGCGGCGGAAAAAATCGCCCTTTTGCCGATTGATTGCACACCGATTGTTGTTGCACCCCGGTCTTTCTGGTATAAAGCAGCGCTCTTTTCTAGGGGCCCGGTTCCTTCACTGTAGGTGTAGCCGGTAAGACCTCTAAAGAAACGCGGCGCCTGGCGCCAAATGACTGAGAGATTAAGCGGCCAACCCATGCCGGGTTGGGCATGTGGTTTTAGAGGGCTGAGGCATGTCGAGAGTATGTCAAGTTACCGGTAAGGGTCCGGTGACTGGGAATAACATTTCCCACGCAAACAACAAAACCCGTCGTCGTTTCCTGCCGAACCTGCAGCATCACCGCTTCTGGGTTGAAGAAGAGAAACGTTTTGTGCGTCTGCGCGTATCTGCCAAAGGCATGCGTATCATCGACAAGCGTGGCATCACTGTCGTGCTCGCCGAACTTCGCCGCGATGGCAAGATTTAAGGGAGCTAATCATGCGTGAATTGATTCGTTTGATCTCGAGCGCCGGTACTGGTCACTTCTACACTACCGACAAGAACAAGCGTACTACCCCGGACAAAATCGAGATCAAGAAATATGATCCGGTTGTTCGCAAGCACGTGATGTACAAGGAAGGCAAAATCAAGTAATTGATTTTTCCTGACTGCGAAAAAGGCCCGTATCGTGAGATACGGGCCTTTTTTGTTTGCCGTGGATTTGGTGTTGCCTGTCCTGCGCTCCCACAATGGAATGCGTTCGAATGTGGGAGCGAGCCTGCTCGCGAAGAGGCCGGTAAAATCAGCGCAAAGACTCAAGCCTTCTGTTCAAAGATCACATAAACCTTGCGACAAGCCTCCAGCACTTCCCAGGTTCCGCGAAACCCCGCCGGAATCACGAAGCGATCGCCAACGCGCAAGGTCTTGGCATTGCCATCGCTGTCACGCAACACCGAAACCCCCTGCAGAATCTCGCAGTACTCATGCTCGGTGTAATTCACCGTCCACTGACCCACCGCGCCTTCCCACACACCCACGCCCATTTGCCCACAAGGGCTGTCGTATTGATGAAACACCGCCTGCTCAGGATCGCCCTTGAGCACCTTCGCCGGGTCCGGGCGATACCGCTCGGCTTCGCTGCTGGCGAGGCTGATGTCGACGACGTTCTGGATGTTCATTGTTGTTTTCTCCGCTAATGACGGCGCGTTGGCTGGAATGGGCCAAAGTCTATGTTTATTAAAATGAACACCGCAAGGCCGTATGGCCAGCTTATGTCAAATATATTGAAACAAACCCGGTCGCTGGTTTAGGGTGGCGGGTGCCTCGGGCCGAAAGTGCAGGCTGGCCGGGCAGAATTCTTGAACAGCGCCGCAGCGCTTGCGGTGCTCGTATTCAATAAGAGGAGGACACCCGAATGACCACCCTGACTCGTGCCGACTGGGAACAACGCGCCCGCGATCTGAAAATCGAAGGCCGCGCCTTCCTGAATGGCGAATACACCGACGCCGTCTCCGGCGAAACCTTCGAATGCATCAGCCCGGTCGATGGCCGTCTGCTCGGCAAGATCGCCAGCTGTGATGCCGCTGATGCCGACCGTGCCGTGGAAAACGCCCGCGCCACTTTCAATTCCGGCGTCTGGTCGCGCCTGGCGCCGACCAAGCGCAAAGCCACCATGATCCGCTTCGCCAGCCTGCTGAAACAGCACGCCGAAGAACTGGCGCTGCTGGAAACACTCGATATGGGCAAGCCGATCAGCGATTCGCTGTACATCGACGTGCCGGGTGCGGCGCAGGCGTTGAGCTGGAGCGGCGAAGCGATCGACAAGATCTACGACGAAGTCGCCGCGACTCCACATGATCAACTGGGGCTGGTAACCCGTGAGCCGGTGGGCGTGGTCGGCGCTATCGTGCCGTGGAACTTCCCGCTGATGATGGCCTGCTGGAAACTCGGCCCGGCGCTGTCGACCGGTAACTCGGTGATTCTCAAGCCGTCGGAAAAATCGCCACTGACCGCCATCCGTATCGCTGCGCTGGCCATTGAAGCCGGGATTCCGAAAGGCGTGCTCAACGTGCTGCCGGGCTATGGCCACACCGTCGGCAAGGCGCTGGGTCTGCACAATGACGTCGACACGCTGGTGTTCACCGGTTCGACCAAGATTGCCAAGCAACTCATGGTCTATGCAGGCGAATCGAACATGAAACGCGTCTGGCTGGAAGCCGGTGGCAAGAGCCCGAACATCGTCTTCGCCGATGCGCCGGATCTGCAGGCCGCCGCTGAGTCCGCCGCCAGCGCCATCGCCTTCAACCAGGGCGAAGTCTGCACCGCCGGTTCGCGCCTGCTGGTCGAGCGTTCGATCAAGGACAAATTTCTGCCGATGGTGATCGAGGCGCTGAAAGCCTGGAAGCCGGGCAATCCGCTGGACCCGGCGACCAACGTCGGCGCGCTGGTCGATACCCAGCAGATGAACACCGTGCTGTCGTACATCGAATCCGGCCATAGCGATGGCGCCAAACTGGTCGCCGGCGGCAAGCGCATCCTCCAGGAGACCGGTGGCACTTACGTCGAGCCAACCATTTTCGATGGTGTGAGCAACGCGATGAAGATTGCCCAGGAAGAGATTTTCGGTCCGGTGTTGTCGGTGATCGCTTTCGACAGCGCCGAAGAAGCCATCCAGATCGCCAACGACACGCCATATGGTCTGGCCGCAGCGGTGTGGACCCAGGACATCTCCAAGGCACACCTGACCGCCAAGGCTTTGCGCGCCGGTAGTGTGTGGGTCAATCAGTACGATGGCGGCGACATGACCGCGCCGTTCGGTGGCTTCAAGCAGTCGGGCAACGGTCGCGACAAATCGCTGCATGCCTTCGACAAGTACACCGAGCTGAAGGCGACGTGGATCAAGCTGTAATTCATTAAGAGAGCCTGAGTTAATCAGGCTCTCGAACCTACAGAGATCCCCTGTGGGAGCGAGCCTCTGTGGTGAGGGGATTTATCCCCGTTCGGCTGCAAAGCAGTCGCTAAACCATTGCACGCGGTGTACCTGATACATCGTGGTTGCAGGTTTTGGGGCCGCTGCGCGACCCAACGGGGATAAATCCCCTCGCCACAGGGGCTCGCTCCCACAGTGTTTTGGGTGAATACAAAAAGAATATCCACAGGAGCGTGGAACATGCGGTGGGCGACGTATTTCGCCGTGTTGGCGTCTGTCTTGAGTGTCGGCCTGGCCCTGGGGGTCAGCATGCCGCTGGTGTCGTTGCGTCTGGAGGGCTGGGGCTATGGCTCGTTCGCCATCGGCGTGATGGCAGCCATGCCGGCAATCGGCGTGCTGCTGGGGGCGAAGATTTCCAGCCATCTCGCCGCGTATTTCGGCACGGCGAACCTGATGCGACTGTGCCTCTGGGCCGGGGCACTGTCGATCGGCCTGCTGGCGCTGCTGCCAAGTTATCCGATCTGGCTACTGCTGCGCCTGCTGATCGGGGTGATCCTGACCATCGTGTTCATCCTCGGCGAGAGCTGGATCAATCAACTGGTGGTCGAGCAGTGGCGTGGGCGACTGGTCGCGCTGTATGGCAGCAGCTATGCGTTGAGCCAACTGTCTGGTCCGCTGCTGCTGGGGGCGCTCGGTACCGAGCATGATTACGGTTTCTGGGTCGGGGTCGGTCTGCTGACGCTTTCGCCCTTTCTGCTGCTGGGGCGCAGCGGTGCGCCGAGCAGTGAAGCCAACAGCGTCACGTTTGGCGATCTATGGGGCTTCGCCCGCGAGTTGCCGGCGATTGCCTGGGCGGTGTCGTTGTTCGCCGCGTTCGAGGCGATGATTCTGACGCTGCTGCCGGTGTACTGCCTGCAACAAGGGTTCACCGCCGAAATTGCGCTGGCCATGGTTAGCACGGTGGTGGTCGGCGATGCGCTGCTGCAATTGCCGATCGGCGCGTTGGCCGATTACCTGTCGCGGCGCACGCTGTTTGCTGGTTGCGCGGTGGTGTTGATGCTGTCGAGTCTGGCCATTCCAATGTTGCTCGACACGCTGCTGATCTGGCCGTTGTGGGTGCTGTTCGGTGCCAGTGCCGGCGGCTTGTTCACCCTGTCGCTGATTCTGATTGGCGAGCGTTATCGAGACGATGCGCTGGTCCGCGCCAATGCGCATATCGCGCAGTTGTGGGGTGTCGGTTGTCTGGTCGGGCCGTTGGCGGCAGGGGCGGGGAGTCAGTGGATCAATGGGCATGCGTTGCCACTGTTGATGGCGGCGGGGGCGTTTGGCCTGGTGCTTTTGTTGTTGCGCCAAGGGGCCTTTGGCACATCGGCCGAAGCAGTCTGAGCGCATCCCTGTGGGAGCGAGCCTGCTCGCGAAAGCGGTGCACCAGTCAGCTCATTTGCTGGATGTGAAACCGTTTTCGCGAGCAGGCTCGCTCCCACAAAGGATCACAACATCCGCTCCAGGCCGACGCTGGTGCTGAACCACGAGTTGAAGCGCCGCCACCAGCTCCCCGGCTCCTTGGTCAGGGTGTGCATCTGGCCGTTGTCCTCGGTGACCCAGACGACCTTGCCGTCCTCGAGTTTCGCCTGATAACTCAAGGTCGGCGCCATGCCTTGCAGTGCCAGTGCGCGCACGTGCTCGGCCAGTTCCGGGCTGTCGACCAGGACCCCTACTTCGGTGTTCCACAGCACCGAGCGCGGGTCGAAATTGAACGAGCCGATAAACGATTTGCGCCGGTCGAAGATCATCGCCTTGCTGTGCAGGCTGGAGTCCGAGCCGCGATACGAGCGGCTGTAGAACAGGCGCGGCCCGCTGCCATAGTTATCCCCAGGCTGGCGGCGCAGTTCATAGAGTTTCACCCCGTGCTCAAGCAACGCTTTGCGATAGGGTGCGTAACCACCATGCACCGCCGGCACGTCGGTGGCTTCCAGTGAGTTGGTCAGCAGACTCACGGAGACTCCGGCATCGGCGCGCCCGGTCAGGTAGACCAGCCCTGGCTGACCCGGCACGAAGTAGGCGGAAATCATGATCAGCTCTTTGCTGACACCGGTCAGTTCCGGCGCCAGTTGTGTGGTCAGCAGCAGATGCGGATCCGGTTCGCCCTTGGACAGGACCTTGCTCGGCGCATCCCACAGCGCCTGGTTCCAGGCCCAGATCAGCTCTTTACGCCAGATGTCCATGCGCGGGTCGGTGGTGAATTTCATCAACTGTTGATAGAGCGCGTGGTTCTGCTTGCGGGTTTCTTCCAGCGATTCTTCCAGGCGCGTGCGCGTGTTTTGCAGGTCGGCGGCAGTCGGTTGGCTGGAGAGGAATTCGTCGATCGGCTTGCTCAGCGCGCTGTTCCAGTACTGGTCGAAACTGTGTCCGAGCTGTTCGGCCACCGGGCCGATGCTGAGCATGTCGATGTCGGTGAAATTCAGGTTGGGTTCGGCGTCGAAATATTCATCGCCCAGATTGCGCCCGCCGACGATGGCCGCGCTGTTGTCCGCCAGCCACAGTTTGTTGTGCATGCGCCGGTGCTGCACGGACAGATTGAACAGTCGTCCGGCCGCGCGCGTTACGCCGGTGCTGCGCCCCAGGTGCAACGGATTGAACAAACGAATCTGGATCTGCGGATGCGCCGCCAGGGTGGCGATGATCTGGTCGAGGCCGTCGCTGGTGGTGTCGTCGAGCAGGATGCGCACGCGCACGCCACGGTCGGCCGCCTTGAGCACTTCCTCCACCAGCATCCGCGTGCTGATGCCGTCGTGGACGATGTAGTACTGCAAATCGAGGCTGACCTGGGCATGACGAATCAGCTCGGCCCGGGCGGTAAACGCCTCGCCACTGTCGGAGAGCAGGCGAAACCCCGACTGCCCTTTGTAGGGCGCGGCCTGAGCCTGAATCGAACGGCCGAAGCTGGAGTCCGACGCCGGCAGGGCCTGGCTTGGTTCGCGCGGCACATCGAGGCTGGCGCAGCCGCTGAGGAACGAGGCGAGTATCAGTGAAGCGAGTAGGGGCTGTCTGAAGCTCACGTAGGATCATTCCGGTTGGCGGCTGGGGTCGGCAATTTGGACGCCGGGCGCGCAAAAAAGGTCAGTCGGTCTCAGCGAGCAGTTTGATTGCCGCAGCGCCGACCTTGCGCACCGCTTCTTCGATCTGCGCTGTTGGTTTGGCAGCGTAGTTCATCCGCAGACAATTGCGGTACTTGCCCGAGGCGGAAAAGATGCTGCCGACGGCAATCTGTACGCCTTGATCGTGCAGCGCGCGATTCAGTTTCAGCGTGTCGAAACCGTCCGGTAGCTCCACCCAGAGCATGAAGCTGCCTTGCGGGCGACTGGCGCGAGTGCCGGCGGGAAAGTAGCGCGTCACCCAATCGATCATCGCATCGCGATTGCGCTGGTACTGCGTGCGCATGCGCCGCAAGTGCGGCTCGAAATGGCCGGCCTTGATGAATTCGGCGATGGCGATCTGCGGTTGCGGCGCGGTGGATCCGGTGCTGATGTATTTCATGTGAAGCACCCGCTCGAGATATCGGCCCGGCGCCACCCAGCCGATGCGCAGCCCCGGCGCCAAGGTCTTGGAGAACGAGCTGCAGAGCAACACGCGGCCGTCTTCGTCGAAGGATTTGATCGTGCGCGGGCGCGGATAGGTGTAGGCCAGTTCGCCATACACATCGTCTTCAATGATCGCCACGTCGAAACGCTGGGCCAACGTCAACAGCGCGCGTTTGCGCGATTCGGGCATGACGTAGCCGAGCGGGTTGTTGCAGTTTGGGGTGAGCTGAATGGCCTTGATCGGCCACTGTTCCAGCGCCAGTTCAAGGGCGTCGAGGCTGATCCCGGTGAGCGGGTCGGTGGGGATTTCCAGGGCTTTCATGCCCAGGCCTTTGAGGGTCTGCATGGCGCCGTGGAAGCTCGGCGAGTCCACCGCGACGATGTCACCCGGCTCGCAGATCGCGTGGATGCTGGTGGACAGGGCTTCGTGGCAGCCAGTGGTAATCACCAGATCGCTGGCGCTCAACTGACAGCCGGAATCGAGCATCAGGCGCGCGATCTGTTCGCGCAGTTCGAGGTTGCCGTGGATGTTGTCGTAATACAGACCGGGCATGTCCTGCCGGCGACTGATACGCGCCAGTCCGCGCAGCAGCGGCTTCATGGTAGGTGAGCCAACATCGGGCATGCCACGGCCCAATTGCACGACGTCCTTGCGCGGTACGGCGCGGATCAATTCCAGCACCTGGTCCCACTGCGAAATCTCCACTGGCCGTTGCGCCGGACGGCCGACCGCGGGCAATTCCGGCAGTTCGCGACTGACCGGCACAAAATAGCCGGACTTGGGTTTTGGCGTGGCGAGGCCGCTGTCTTCAAGCACCCGATACGCCTGCTGCACCGTGCTCAGGCTGACTCCATGTTCGACGCTTAAGGCGCGCACTGACGGCAAACGATCGCCGGGGCGATAGAAGCCTTGTTCGATGCGAGTGCCGAGCAATTCGGCGAGGTTTACATACAGAGTCATGACGGCCTCGGTGCGTCTTGGTGGAAACCAGTACAGATGCGGCAAAAATCAGTCATTCAGTCAGTGAATCGGCAAATCTGTATGGAGTTAATACAGGTTCGTTGAGTCTGTAATGGTTTTTCCCGCCCGCGCATCATGGAATCTCTGGCTACCCAAGTAAACAGGAGCAACGAAAATGAACGGCTTGAGCGATGTGCGGCTGACGTTACACAGTCAGGAACTGGCGGCAGGGCAGAAGGACAGCGCGCGCAATCTGCTGCGTAACGCACCATCCGGCCTCAGTCGCTGGGATCTGTTCTGGCATCGTCTGCACACGCGCAAAGCGTTGCTGGGACTGACGCCGGAGCAGCTCAAGGATGTCGGGCTGACGCGGGAGCAGGCAAGGGAGGAGGGGTTGAAGCCGTTTTGGCGGATCTGAGATATGTATTGTTCTTGCGGGCCTCATCGCGAGCAGGCTCGCTCCCACAGTGACCGCGTGCTGCCTGAATAAACGCGTTTACTGTGGGAGCGAGCCTGCTCGCGAAAGCGGATCAAGGGCCGCCGAGATACCCTCAGACCAACTCTTTCAGCCGATGCCACAACATCCCCAACGCCAACAACGGCGAGCGCAAATGCTTGCCGCCCGGGAAGGTGATGTGCGGCACCTTGGCGAACAGATCAAAGCCGCCGCCATGCTGCCCGCTGATCGCTTCGGCCAGCAGCTTGCCGGCCAGGTGGGTGGCATTCACCCCATGCCCGGAGTAGGCCTGGGCGTAATACACGTTCGGCTGCTCGGCGAGCCGGCCAATCTGCGGCAGGCGGTTGGCACCGATGCCGATCATTCCGCCCCACTGATAATCGATTTTCACCCCGGCCAGTTGCGGGAACACTTCAAGCATCTTCGGCTGCATATAGGCGCCGATGTCTTTCGGATCGCGTCCCGAGTAATGACACGCGCCGCCGAACAGCAAACGTCGATCCGCCGAGAGCCGGTAGTAATCCAGCGCCACCCGCTGGTCGCAGACCGCCATGTTCTGCGGCAGCAAGTTGTGCGCCTGCTCTTCGCTCAGCGGTTCGGTGGCGATGATATAGCTGCCGGCGGGTAGCACCTTGCCGCTCAGTTGCGGGTTGAGGTCATTGAGATAGGCATTGCAGCCCAGCACGAGCGTCTTGGCCCGCACCGAGCCCTGCGCCGTGTGCACCTTCACTTCGGGGCCGTAATCGATGCGCGTCACCGCCGAACGCTCGAACAACTGCACGCCCAGTTGCTGCGCCGCTGCCGCTTCGCCCAGCGCCAGATTCAGCGGATGCAGATGTCCGGAGCCCATGTCGATCAAGCCGCCGACGTAGCGCTTGGAGCCGACCACTGTGTGCATTTCGTTCGCTTGCAGCAAGCGGGTTTCGTAGCGGTAACCGAGGCCGCGCAACTCTTCGGCATCTTCGGCAAAACCGTCGAGATCGGAAGGCTTGTTGGCGAGATCGCAATAGCCCCAGGTCAGGTCGCAGGCAATACTGAAACGCTCGACGCGCCGGCGAACAATCTCCACGGCCTCAAGGCCCATGAGTTTCATCTCGCGCACCCCGTCGGCACCGATGACATTGGCGAACTGATCGAGGCCGTGACCGACACCGCGTATCAACTGCCCGCCGTTGCGGCCGCTGGCGCCCCAGCCGATCCGGTGCGCTTCCAGCAACACCACGCTGAAACCGCGCTCGGCCAGTTCCAATGCCGTGTTCAACCCGGAAAAGCCGCCGCCCACCACGCAGACATCAGCCACCACCTCGCCTTGCAGCACGGGGTGATCAGGCTGTGGCAGGCTGCTGGCGGCGTAATAAGAGGCAACGTGGGGTTGGCTCGCGGTGGTCTGGGCGCGGGCGGTCATGGGCATCATCCAACGGCTGAGTGTCGAGAAAATTTGACGGAGCATAAGCCGCGCGCCCGAACGTGGGCAACATCGGTCGGCCTGCGGTGTCTGGATCCGGGCTTTTGCGGCACAATCATCAGCCCGCCACTTTGGTCACCGTTTCGATGAGCTGTAACAGTCAGAAAATCCGCACCCTGCGTCAGCAGATTCCCACGTTCGAATGCGTGCCGGGCTGCCATGACTGCTGCGGGCCGGTGACCACCTCGCCCGAGGAAATGGCCCGGCTGCCGCGCAAAACCCGCGCCGAACAGGATGCCGCGCTGAAAGAACTCAACTGTGTGCACCTGGGGCCGAATGGCTGCACGGTGTATGAAGAGCGACCGCTGATCTG
>NZ_RAZO01000353.1:30160-33196 GCF_004307535.1 Pseudomonas sp. Sample_9 | reverse complement strand
ACCATCAGGCGAAACCAGGTCACCGTGACCGGGTCCATCACCTGCAATACCTGTTTTAGCTTGATCGGCAGGATGCCCCACAGAAACGCGGTCAGCAGCGCCAGGAACAGTCCGTACACCCAGCGCCCCGATGAAATGTGCATGCGAACCCCAAAAGCCTGCTGACAAGAACACTCATTCTAGGCGCCCGACCGCGCACAACACAGGGACAGTTACCGGCAGGCCGCGAATGAAACTGTGCAGGTCGCAGCAGTAAACCGGCGCGCCGCCGTTGATCGGCCGGGCAGGCGCGCCAAGTGCTTCAGGCATAAGCTGATTGCAGACTCTTCAACGCATATCAGGGAGACCGACATGTACGCCATGCGCGCCGAGGACAGCGCCCCCGCCACCCGTTTTCGCAGCGACCGCGTGTGCCGGGTCAATGGCGAGCTGTATTTCAGCACCCGCGAAAACACCCTTGAAGGGCCGTATGACGGTCAGGTGATCGAGCGGGAGATTCAGGCTTATATAGCGCGGATGCAGGGGCAGGATTCTAGCCGCTGAACCGTGGCGCTGCCTTCGCGAGCAGGCTCGCTCCCACAGGATTTTGGTGAACATTGAAATTATGTACACCCTGAACCTGTGGGAGCGAGCCTGCTCGCGAAGGGGCCTGAACAGGCAACCAATCCTTTAGCGCACCGCCTCAAACAACCCGCTCGCCCCCATGCCGCCGCCCACACACATGGTGACGATGCCGTAACGCAGATTGCGCCGCTGCAATTCCCGAATCAGATGCCCGACCTGGCGCGAGCCGGTCATGCCGAACGGGTGGCCGATGGAAATCGAGCCGCCATTGACGTTGTATTTGTCGTTGTCGATCTCCAGCCGGTCGCGGCTGTACAGGCACTGCGAAGCGAACGCCTCGTTCAATTCCCACAGATCGATATCCGCCACTTGCAGGCCCTTGGCCTTGAGCAGTTTCGGCACCGAGAACACCGGGCCGATGCCCATTTCGTCCGGCTCGCAACCGGCCACGGTGAAGCCACGGAAAAACGCCTTCGGCTTGAGCCCCAGCTCCAGCGCTTTGTCCAGACTCATGACCAGTGTCATCGACGCACCGTCGGACAGCTGCGATGAATTGCCCGCCGTCACCGAACCGTCGTCGGCGAACACCGGTTTCAAACCGGCAAGGCTTTCGTAGGTGGTGTCCGGGCGGTTGCAGTCGTCGCGCTCGACCACGCCGTCGACAATTTGTACGTCGCCACTGTTCTTGTCCTCGACGCGGTATTTCACCGCCATCGGCACGATTTCATCATCGAACAAACCCGCAGCCTGGGCCTGGGCCGTGCGCAGCTGACTTTGCAGCGCATAACGATCCTGCGCCTCGCGGCTGACACCGTAACGGCGCGCCACCACTTCGGCGGTCTGGCCCATGGTGTAGTAGATGCCGGGAGTCTGTTGCTTGAGCAGCGGGTTGATCAGATGATCGGTGTTGACGCTCTTCAGGGTCAGGCTGATCGACTCGACGCCGCCGGCGACGATGATGTCGCTGCAACCGGAGGCGATCTGGTTGGCGGCAATCGCAATCGCCTGCAAACCCGACGAGCAGAAACGGTTGAGGGTCATGCCGGCGGTGCCGGTGCCCAGGCGCGACAGCACCGCGACGTTGCGGCCGATGTTGTAGCCCTGCGCGCCCTCGTTGGAGCCGGCGCCGACGATGCAGTCCTCGACGCTGGCCGGGTCGATGTCGTTGCGGGTCAGCAGCGCATTGACGCAGTGGGCCGCCATGTCATCGGGGCGGGTCTGGTTGAACTTGCCGCGAAAGGATTTGGCCAGGCCGGTCCGCACGCTGTCGACGATCACCACTTCACGCATGGCATACCTCATTGTTGTTGTCGGTTGAGAGTGGACCTGAGCATAAGTCCACCTTCTTGCCGACCGCGAGGATCATTCACCCGGCGTATGCGCGGCCATCGCTTCAGTCCTTGTGCTTTTTGGCCTTCTTGTCGGATTTCTCGAACGCGTCTTCCAGCGCGCGGTTGATCGTGCGCAACACTTTCACCCGCGCCCAGCGTTTGTCATTAGCCTCGACCAGCGTCCACGGCGCGATCTCGGTGCTGGTGCGATCGACCATGTCGCCGACCGCCCGGCGATAGTCGTCCCACTTTTCGCGGTTGCGCCAGTCGTCTTCGGTGATCTTGAAGCGCTTGAAGGAAATCTCTTCGCGCTCCTGAAAGCGCTCCATCTGCGTGTCCTTGTCGATGGCCAGCCAGAACTTGACGACGATGACGCCGGCATCGGCCAGTTGCTCTTCGAAGTCATTGATTTCGCCGTAGGCGCGCAGCCAGTCGGCCGGGGTGCAGAAGCCTTCGATCCGCTCGACCAGCACCCGTCCATACCAGGAGCGGTCGAACACGGTGAATTTGCCCCGCGCCGGAAGGTGCCGCCAGAACCGCCACAAATACGGTTGCGCGCGCTCTTCTTCGGTGGGCGCGGCGATCGGGACGATGCTGTACTGACGCGGATCGAGCGCCGCTGCCACGCGGCGAATCGCCCCGCCCTTGCCCGCCGCGTCGTTACCCTCGAACACCGCCACCAGCGCATGGCGACGCATGCGTTTGTCGCGCATCAGTCCGGACAGACGCGCCTGTTCGGTGATCAGTTGTTCTTCATAGTCTTTCTTGTCCAGACGCTGGGTCAGGTCGAGGCTGTCGAGCAGGTTCAACTGATCGACCGGCGTGCCCAGCGGCGCGGCACTGACTTCGTGGGGATTGACGTCGGCACGCTTGAGCGCACTTTGCAGGCCTTCGAGGAGAATCTTGCCCACCGCCAGGCTGCGGTAATTGGCATCGACGCCTTCGATAACATGCCACGGCGCGTAATCGCGGCTGGTGCGGCGCAGCACGCGCTCGCCGTATTTGACGAACTTGTCGTAGGTCTGCGATTGCTGCCAGTCCAGCGGGCTGATGCGCCAGCTGTGCAGAGGGTCGTCGGCCAGCGATTTGAGCCGCGCTTTCATCTGCTTCTTGGACAGGTGAAACCAGAACTTGAAGATCA
>NZ_RAZO01000353.1:0-30060 GCF_004307535.1 Pseudomonas sp. Sample_9 | reverse complement strand
TTGAGCCGCGCTTTCATCTGCTTCTTGGACAGGTGAAACCAGAACTTGAAGATCAACGCGCCTTCATCGCAGAGCATTTTTTCCAGACGCTCAGCGCCGGCGATGGCCTGGTCCAGACGCGGATCCTTGAACAACCCATGCACCCGGCCCTGGAGCATCTGGCTGTACCAGTTGCCGAAGAAAACCCCCATTCGCCCTTTGGCCGGCAGCATGCGCCAGTAGCGCCACGCCGGTGGCCGGGCGAGTTCTTCATCGGTCTGCTGGTCGAAGGTGCGCACTTCGATCAGGCGCGGGTCCATCCATTCGTTGAGCAGCTTGACCGTCTCGCCCTTGCCCGCCCCTTCGATGCCGTTGATCAGGATGATCACCGGAAAGCGCTTCTGCTGCTGCAACTCGAACTGCGCTTCCAGCAAGGCTTCACGCAGCGCAGGGACCGCCGCCTCATAAGTGTCTTTGTCGATGGCGTGACCGATTTCAGCGGATTCAAACATTGGACGGCTCCTTCCAGGGTTCAGCAAGACTAGCGGATGATTGCAGCACCTGAACAGATCGCAGCCTTCGGCAGCTCCTACATTTGCAATGCGTTTCCCTGTAGGAGCTGCCGAAGGCTGCGATCTTTTGAAATTTTCCCTGACACGCCCAAATCCCGTCTTGTGCTGGATCAGGCAGCTCGCGCGTGATCGGCTAGAATGGCCGCCTTGTGTTTGCCGAGCCTGCCATGAAAGCCGAAATGCCCCACGCCCAACTCGACTGGGACGACCACGGACGCCCACGTTCGCGGGTGTTCGATGACGTGTATTTTTCCGATCAGTCAGGGCTGGAGGAAACCCGTTACGTGTTTCTTGAACAGAACCGTCTGGCCGAGCGTTTCGCTGCGCTGCCGGCCGATGGACGGCTGGTCATTGGCGAAACCGGCTTCGGCACCGGGCTGAATTTTCTCTGTGCCTGGCAGCTGTTCGAACAACACGCAGTGGCCGGTGCGCGCCTGCATTTTGTCAGCGTCGAGAAGTACCCGTTGGCGTCAGCGGATTTGCATCGGGCCTTGGCGCTGTGGCCGGAACTCAAGCCATTGGCCGATCAGTTGCTCAAACAGTACGTGGCGATTCATCAAGGTTTTCAGCGCATCACTCTGGCCGAAGGTCGAGTGACGCTGACCTTGCTGATCGGCGATGCGCTGGAGCAACTGCCGCAACTCGATGCACAGATCGACGCGTGGTTCCTCGATGGTTTCGCCCCGGCGAAAAATCCGGACATGTGGACTGCCGAGCTGTTCGTCGAACTGGCGCGCCTCGCCGCGCCGGGATCGACCATCAGCACCTTCACCAGCACCGGTTGGGTCCGCCGTTTGCTCAACGCTGCCGGGTTCAAGATGAAGCGCACGCCGGGCATCGGCCACAAATGGGAAATCCTGCGTGGCGAATTTCTTGGCTGGCCCGCCGAGGTGGCGGCGCCAATACCGGCGAAACCCTGGTTCGCCCGCCCTGCTCCATTGCGCGGTGAGCGCCGGGCGCTGGTGATCGGCGCGGGCCTGGCCGGCTGCGCGACGGCGTCGAGTCTGGCGGCGCGCGGCTGGCAGGTGAGTCTGCTCGAGCGTCACGCGGCGGTGGCGCAGGAAGCTTCGGGGAATCCGCAAGGCGTGCTCTATCTCAAGTTGTCCGCCCATGGCACGGCGTTGTCGCAGTTGATCGTCAGTGGCTTCGGTTACACCCGGCGCCTGCTGGAAAGCCTGCAACGCGGCAGCGACTGGGATGACTGCGGCGTGCTGCAATTGGCGTTCAATGCCAAAGAAGCCGAGCGCCACGGGCAACTGGCGGCGGCGTTTCCCGAAGATCTCTTGCAGTGGCTGGAACAGCCGCAAGCGCAGGCTCGCGCCGGTGTCGGCGTGGCCCATGGCGGTTTGTTCTACCCCGAGGGTGGCTGGGTGCATCCGCCGGCACTGTGTCAGGCCCAGGCGATGCACGCCAACATTGAATTGCTCAGCCATCAAGAAGCTTTGGCACTGCGCAAAGTCGCTGACCATTGGCAAGCGTTCGACGGCGAGCGTTTGCTCGCCAGTGCGCCGGTGGTGATCCTGGCCGGTGCTGCCGAAATCAAACGTTTTGCCCAGAGTGCCGAATTGCCGCTCAAGCGCATTCGCGGGCAGATCACGCGTCTGCCTGAAACCGCAGACAGTCGTGCGCTGGCCACCGTGGTGTGCGCCGAAGGCTACGTCGCCCCGGCGCGTCTGGGCGAGCACACCTTGGGTGCGAGTTTCGACTTCAACAGCGACGACCTGACGCCCACAACTGCCGAGCACCAAGGCAATCTGGCGATGCTCGAAGAGATTTCCAGCGACCTGCTGACCCGCCTCAACATCAACGAGCAGCCACTGGAGAATCTTGAGGGCCGCGCCGCCTTCCGCTGCACCAGCCCCGATTACCTGCCGATTGTCGGTCCGCTCGCTGATTTGCAAACCTTCAATCAAACCTACGCAGCGTTGAGCAAGGACGCCCGGCAAGTGCCGGACATCGCCTGCCCTTGGCTCGATGGCCTGTACGTCAACAGCGGCCACGGTTCTCGCGGGCTGATCACCGCACCGCTGTCCGGCGAACTGCTCGCCGCGTGGCTGGACAACGAGCCGCTGCCGTTGCCACGCAGCGTCGCCGAAGCCTGCCATCCCAACCGTTTCGCATTACGTCAGCTGATTCGCGGCAAGTGATGCTTATGTGTCGGGTTTGGCGCAGATACCGAGTTCGACCTGACGTATCGCATCGTCGGTCAGCCGTTCAATCAGCTTTGCATCAGCCTGCTCTCGTTCAAGCGCGATAGCTTTACCCTGGCTGGTGTAATCGGCCGAGGAAAGCGTCTCTTTCTGCTCATCCAGCTCGGTCATGCGTGGTGCGTATGTTTCATAGACCTCGTCGAACTGACTTGGAAACGTCTGTTTCAGGTGGTCGCACCAGAAAGTTTGACGCAACATGAACTTCAGCCACTCGGGAGAAAGTTCGGCGCTGTAGATCTTGCTCTTGGCCAGTTGCAGGTCGGCAGCAGTGACTTTGCTGTTATCGAGGTATCGCATGTGTCGCGGCTGGCCGGGCAGGTCGAGTTCTTCGGCAAGGCCGACGCGATAGGCCAGGTTCATTTCCAGGTGTTCGACAGTCGGAAGCCTGCTGTGGTGCTCCCGGGCAATTTCGTTGATTTTTTCCAAGCGGAACAAGCTGCGGCCCAGCTTCAGCAAGGCGCCGGCGGTGACCTTGCCCCCATTGGCAGCGTGGGTCACCCGATCGACCTCGACGGCAACTTCCAGATGACTGAAATTCATCGCCGCACTGTCCGTACAGTTGATGGGGCTGGCAGCCAGATTCAGCAATTGATCACACAGAACGCTATCAGCGTCTGCCGCTTCCAGAACAGTCCAGACGCGCCGCGTCATGTCTGCGCTGCTGTGCGCCGCATCAGCGGTATCGCCCAACTGGGCGAGCAAGTGAAACAGGCCTTCAGCGCGACAATCTTCGGCGAACGCCGTCCAGATTCGCGTCTTTTTCGCCCATTCCTCCCCGCCGGTTTCGGTAAACCAGAGCGAACGGGCCTGCTGTTCGTTCAACCGACCGATATCGTCTTCCGCATACCCCATGCCGATGCCGGAGTTGTTGCGATAGTTCTGCAGATGGGTCTTGGCGGTTTCCGAAAACGGGTTTCTCGCCATGTTGATCGCCCTGGCGAATTGGCGCGATGTCTGGAACAACCACTCCGGCAGCTCGCGCATTCTGTTTTCGCGCAGATCCATCCATTCGATATCGTGAAGATTGTTGAGGCCGTCGGGCAGCTCGGTGATTCCGGTATCGCGCAGCATCAAACGGCGCAACCCGGACATTCCCCTGACACTCGGCGTGGCGCCCAACGGGTTATAGGACAGATTGAAGTAGCGCAGCGTGTGCAACCGGTTCAGCTTCGCCAGAGTCTGCTCGGTCAATTGGAGTTGATTGTTGGCCAGACTCAAGCGCCGCAGTTGTGGCATGAGCGAGATCACCTCCGGAAGCTGAGTAATGCTGTTCTTGTCGAGTTCCAGTGACGTCAGCTGTTTGAACGATTCAAGGAAGTGGGCAACGTCATCCTTCAGGGCCATGTTCCTCATCGACAATTGCTGGACGTGATCGAAATTCAATTGCGCGGGTAACGCCGGTAATTTGCCGACACGCATATTATCGAGTTTGAGCGTGCAGAGTGACTTACCCGCCTCATCCTCACTCTCGACCCATTCGAATCGTCTGAACGCTTCCTCGATCAGCTCCGCGGCCAATTTGCGGCTGCGCCGTGCTTGTGCCAGGTCAGTGCCCACGGTTTGCAGGGCAGCGGTGTCGTCGCTCCAGTCAGACAACACGTTGCGTAAGGTCTTCAAATGCTTGCGCAGTTCTTTGACCTTGAGCGCCCGGCTCAATGGATCATCGCCCAGACCGTCGAGCAATTGCGCGAGCTGCGCTTTGCTCAGGCGCGGATAAAGTTTGCGCACCTTACGCAGCAAGCCCCAGGGGTGAGCCGTCACGACATCCTCGTCACCCTGAACACACTCAGGTTCGACGGCCAGCCGTGCGCTCCGCTCACCCAGCATTGTCCGCGCCGTAGCGTCGCGCTCGTCCAGTGCAACATCGAGCAGCTTGCTGCGTAAGCGTTGCGCATCGGTGCTCGCAGAATCGGCAAATCCGGCGGCGGAACGCTGTCGCGGCGGCAGTGCCTTGAGAATCGCCGTGTAGAGCCCGTCGGGCGCCGAGGCCACTTTTGCCCGTAATACTCCCGCACCGTCGAAGGCTTCATAACCCTGCGCAGTCTTGACCAGCGAGCAGGTATTGTCGGTGGTCGCAGTCATATCGCCGATGGCCTCCAGAATCGGCCCTGTGAGCGTCTTGTCCCGCAGTTCCAGGCGCAGTTGGCTGTCCCAGCCGCTCAGGCGAGGCAGCAAGCGGATAGCCAGTGCGTCAGTGTCGGCGTTGGCAAGCCCGGGCCAGTGCAAGCCAGTCAGTGCGCGATCGAGCCGAACCCTGGCGAGTTCTTGCCTGGTTTGCTGCCCGAGCCGCAAAGGCACCCGCCCGGTCGAACTCAAGTACACGCGTTCGGTACTCCGCGCGCGGTCAATCAGCCGTTGCCCGTGGCGCGCGGGAATGCCGGCAAAGGCCTCGCGCAGTTTGCGCAGATCCTGCGCGTCACTCTGGTCATAGCGCTGGTACATGCGCTCGAATGCTGCACGATGATCGGCCTTGAGCGCAGCGCCGAGCTTTTTCGCCAGCGCGGATGTCTGCGTGCTTTTCGCGACATTGCCACCGAGCAGCGCATCGACTTCCTGCTGGTAGAGGCCATCGATGACGGTTGGCAGCAATCGCCCCAAGGCCAACTGGTTGCGGGTGACCGGCACACCCAGCGTATCGTCGAGCTGACTGTTCGCAGGCCAGGTTGTTTCGACGTCGCCCTCATGACCAATGATCTCTATGTATCGGTCAGTCGGCCAGCCTGGCAGTTTCGTCAAGGCATGCATCTGCTCCTCCAGAGGTTGCTCGGAGTGGACCTCGCCGCTTTCCAGTTGCGTGATCAGCTCACGCAGCTTGCGCTCGATGCGCACGCGCTCGACCGTATCGCGCAGACGTACCGGCAAGCTCAGATTGTCGTTGAAGGTATCGAGCAAGGTCTGCTGCGAAGTGCCGCTGAGCCGGCGCATCATGTCCAGATCGGCGTCGACGAATTCGCTCAAGTGCGGGTCGATGCGCTTGAGGAGGTAGGCGCTACTGCTCCATTGCTCGGGGTCTTCGGCAGGCAGCCGCCAGCCCCCTTCGACGTGGCGGTTCAGCTCGGGCGCATAGGCTTGCGCGCGTTCGGCGTGTTCCAGACGCCAGCGCTGGGTATCGGGATCGAAGTCACCGGCGAACACACGATGGTCGACGCGACCGACGGTCTTGCGGCCAACCTGGTAGAACTCCTTGGAGCTGGCTTCGATGCTGAAGCCGGCGGGCAGAGAATGTTCATACGGGGCGAGGTCGGGTTTCCACAGGCGCGGCTTGCCGGCTCGATTGAGAATGGCGGTGAATTGCCCGAAGAACTGCGGATGTGAACGCAGCAATTTGCTCCCCAGTGCTCCCAGCGCTTTTTGCCCACCGGCGAACACGCCCATCAGCGCGATGTTCTCCACCACACTGAGCAGATGTGACAGCGCCTGCTGGTGATCGCCACGCCGCCAGTCCTCGACACCTTCGTAAACCTCACCGAGCAACTGGCCCACCGCGACGCCCATCATCAACTGGCCAAGCACGGGCACGAACAATCCCGCGACCGACGCTACCGCCACTCCCCTCTGGAGGAAGTCCAACAGGCGTTTCTGGCGCACTTCTTCATCGATATCAGCGGTGGGCACCGCCAGCTTGCGCGCATCGATCTGCAACTTGCCGACATGGCTTTGCACCATGAAATCGAACAGCGGCACGTTGATCGGCCACTGTTCGACGAACCCAAGATCAGGTTTTTCAGCGAGGGCCTTGAAGAAGTCAGCCTTGTCATCTTCATCAAGGCTGCGGGCAAAGTAATCCTGATAATCGCTGGCTTTGAGCTGTTCGGCGAGGTGGCGTTTGAACGCGTTGAAACTCGGGTATTCATACACCGCTCGCTGCGGCTCGCCGGGCATATACACCATGCATCCGTCCTCCGGATACTGTTGCACGGAGCGCTTGGAAAACACCACAACGCCCCACACGCAGCTGTCGAGGACCTTGATGCCCTGCATGATCATCGGGTCTTTGTCGTAGCGCAGGTTTTGCGCCGATGCCACGCCCTCGGCCAGCATCAGATCCTGCAGCATGCGCAAACCTGCCGCGGTGATATCGCCCTTGAGCGCGGCCAGATGAGCGTCCAGTTCCAGCAGCGATTGCTTTAATGCAGCGATATCGCGGGTCATGGTACTGGTTGCCACAACCTTGCCGTTTTCATCGTGCAGGCCGAACACTTTCTGGAAATGTTCCTGGTATTTTTTGCCCAGATCGAGCTCGCGACAAAACGCGGCAAACGCTGCTGGAGTCAGCTCCTTCACGCCGTCAGGCACACTGTTGATGCGCACCAGACTGCCAGCGGGAAAGCCGTCGGCCTGCTCCTCGTCTTCGGTGAAGTTCTGCATCGCTGCCTGCAACAGAGTCTGCGAGGCGTGCTTGACCAGGTCGATGTCGGCGTGATCGGTCGCGGTCGCCTCGCAGCCACAATCGACGCCTGGAAGACTGAGCACATCGAGGCCGACGTCATAGAGCGCCGGCCATTTCTTGCTCAGCGCGCTGTCGAGCTCGCTGATACAGAAACTGTGCAACGGTTTGAGCCCGGCCAGATCCTTGTCGACCTTGAGTTGCTTGCTGTGCAGCTCACGATTGAGTTCATCGAGCCTGGCCAGTTCGGCGGGCGAAGCCTTGAGCAAATGCGCCGGCAGGCTTTTTTCCAGGGCTTCAGCGACGTCGAGGTCGCCGGTAGCGTCGAACAAGATGCTCAGGGTCGAGGCTTGAACCTGTGGTTTTTTCTTGTCTTGGGTGAGCATGGCAATAGTCCTTTATTGCGGTTTGAAGCCTTGACCCTAACGGTGCCGGGCAGCCAATAACAGTTCAAATTCCTGCACAGAAACGAGGCCGATCAAGCACTTTTTGTCATCGATAAAATAGCCCTGTACCACCCGCGCGAGACGCCCACGTCCCAATGGGCTTATTCAAAAAAAGCGTAACGGCGTGATGAGCAATTCCGGCTCTGCATCAAGGCTGATAGCGTTACGGCACGGTGCTGCCACGGCGCCTTATAACTTATCGATCTAAAACTCCCCCTACCGTGACAGGTCAGTTTCTGAGTACCCGCACTTTTCGCGCGGTACGGCTTGACCTTCCCCAACGGAAAAACCGGTAAGGACTTTATGTGCGGATTAGCTGGCGAGTTACGTTTTGATCAACAACCTGCAGACCTTGCAGCGATCGAGAGAATCACCCATCACCTGGCCCCTCGCGGCCCTGACGCGTGGGGCTTCCATGCCCAAGGGCCGATTGCCCTGGGCCATCGACGCCTGAAAATCATGGACCTGTCGGACGGCTCGGCGCAGCCGATGATCGACAGCCAACTGGGCCTGTCCCTGGCGTTCAACGGTGCGATCTACAACTTCCCGGAACTGCGCGCAGAGCTTGAAGCACTGGGTTACGCCTTCTACTCCGGCGGCGACACCGAAGTGCTGCTCAAGGGTTATCACGCCTGGGGCGAGGCACTGCTGCCGAAACTCAACGGCATGTTCGCCTTCGCCATTTGGGAGCGTGATGCCCAGCGCCTGTTCATCGCCCGTGATCGTCTCGGCGTCAAGCCGCTGTACCTGTCGCGCACCGGCCAACGCCTGCGCTTCGCCTCGGCACTGCCGGCGCTGCTCAAGGGCGGCGATATCAACCCGATTCTTGATCCGGTGGCGCTCAATCACTATCTGAACTTCCATGCGGTGGTGCCTGCGCCGCGCACCTTGCTGGCCGGTATCGAAAAACTGCCGCCGGCCACCTGGATGCGCGTTGAAGCCGATGGCCGCACCGAGCAGAAAACCTGGTGGACCCTGCCCTACGGCCCGAATGAAGACGAGAAAAACCTCAATCTGGAAGACTGGGTTGATCGCGTCCTCGACAGCACTCGCGAAGCGGTGGCGATCCGTCAGCGTGCGGCAGTGGACGTCGGTGTGTTGCTTTCGGGCGGTGTCGATTCGAGCATGCTCGTCGGCCTGTTGCGCGAAGTCGGTGTAGAGAATCTGTCGACCTTCTCCATCGGTTTCCAGGATGCCGGCGGCGAGCGCGGCGACGAATTCCAGTATTCGGACCTGATCGCCAAACACTACGGCACTCGCCACCATCAGTTGCGCATCGACGAGAAAGAAATCATCGAGCAACTGCCCGCCGCGTTCCGGGCGATGAGCGAGCCGATGGTCAGCCACGACTGCATCGCGTTCTATCTGTTGTCCCGCGAAGTGGCCAAGCACTGCAAAGTGGTGCAGAGCGGCCAAGGCGCGGACGAACTGTTTGCCGGTTACCACTGGTATCCGCAGGTCGACGGCGCGGCGGATCCATACGCGGCCTACCGCGATGCGTTCTTCGATCGCAGCTACGACGACTACGCGGCCACTGTGCAGCCGAAATGGCTGGTCGACCACGATGCGGCGGGCGATTTCGTCAAACAGCATTTTGCCCAGCCCGGCGCCGATGCTGCCGTGGACAAGGCGCTTCGTCTGGACAGCACGGTGATGCTGGTCGATGACCCGGTCAAACGCGTCGATAACATGACCATGGCCTGGGGCCTGGAAGCGCGTACGCCGTTTCTCGACTATCGATTGGTCGAGCTGTCAGCCCGTGTGCCAGGTCAATTCAAGCTGCCCGATGGTGGCAAACAAGTGCTCAAAGAAGCTGCGCGCCGGGTCATTCCAAGCGAAGTGATCGACCGCAAGAAAGGCTACTTCCCGGTGCCGGGTCTCAAGCACTTGCAGGGCGACACGCTCAACTGGGTGCGCGAGCTGCTGCTGGATCCGAGCCAGGATCGCGGCCTCTTCAACCCGTCCATGCTCGACAAGCTTCTGACTGATCCGCAAGGCCAACTGACCCCGTTGCGCGGCTCGAAACTGTGGCAACTGGCGGCCCTGAACCTGTGGCTCAGTGAACAAGGAATCTGATTGATGAAACCCCATGCCACGTCCATCAACCAACGCCTGTTGCGTGGTCAGGCCCCCTCGTATGAACGTTTGCAGGCGCGCCTGGCCGAAGACGGCAGCGAGCCTGCCAGCGCCCCGATTGCTGTGCATTGCGGTTGGGGCCGGCTGCTGATCGGTCACACCTTTCCCGACCCGGCGTCGCTGGCGCAGGAGCTGCTCAACGAGCAGCCCGGCGAACGCGATATCGCGCTGTACGTCGCCGCACCGCAGCAGATTCTCGGCCTGGAGCCGACGCAGCTGTTTCTCGATCCATCCGACACTCTGCGCCTGTGGTTCAGCGATTACCGGCAGGCCACGCGGGTGTTTCGCGGCTTCCGCATTCGTCGCGCGCAGAGCGAAACCGACTGGCAGGGCATCAACCGTTTGTACCAGGCCCGCGGCATGTTGCCGATCGATCCGGAGCTGCTCACCCCGCATCATCAGGGCGGCCCGGTGTACTGGCTGGCGGAAGACGAGGACAGCGGCGCGGTGATCGGCAGTGTCATGGGTCTCAATCATGAAAAAGCCTTCAACGACCCGGAACACGGCAGCAGCCTGTGGTGCCTGGCGGTCGACCCGCATTGTTCGCGGCCGGGCGTCGGTGAAGTGCTGGTGCGACATCTGGTCGAGCACTTCATGAGTCGCGGTCTGGCTTATCTGGATCTGTCGGTGCTGCACGACAATCGTCAGGCGAAAAACCTCTACGCCAAACTGGGTTTTCGCAACCTGCCGACCTTCGCCATCAAGCGCAAGAACGGCATCAACCAGCCGCTGTTTCTCGGCCCGGGCCCGGAGGCGAATTTCAATCCTTACGCGCGGATCATCGTCGAAGAAGCGCATCGACGCGGTATCGACGTGCAAGTCGATGACGCCGACGCCGGGCTGTTCACCCTCAGCCACGGCGGCCGTCGCGTGCGCTGCCGCGAGTCGCTGAGCGACCTGACCAGCGCGATCAGCATGACCTTGTGCCAGGACAAAAGCCTGACCCACAAGGTGTTGAAGGCCGCAGGCTTGAAACTGCCGGCACAGCAACTGGCGGGCAATGCCGACGACAATCTGGCCTTCCTCGATGAACACCAACGGGTGGTGGTCAAACCCCTCGACGGTGAACAGGGCCATGGCGTCGCGGTGGATCTGCGCACCATCGAAGAAGTGCAGAAGGCCATCGAAACCGCCAAGCAGTTCGACAGTCGCGTGCTGTTGGAAAGCTTCCACGAAGGTCTCGATCTGCGCATTGTGGTGATCGGTTTTGAAGTGGTCGCGGCGGCGATTCGCAAGCCCGCCGAAGTGGTCGGCGATGGTCAGCATTCCATTGGTGCGCTGATCGAAGCGCAGAGCCGCCGCCGGCAAGCCGCCACCAGCGGCGAAAGCAAGATTCCGCTGGACCACGAAACCCAACGCACGCTGCATGCGGCCGGCTATGACTACAGCAGCATCCTGCCGGCCGGCGAGCATCTGTTCGTGCGGCGCACCGCCAATCTGCACACCGGCGGGACGCTGGAAGATGTGACCGACATTCTTCATCCAACCCTGGTCGACGCGGCAGTGCGTGCGGCGCGCGCGCTGGACATTCCAATGGTCGGGCTCGATCTGATGGTGCCGGCGGCGGATCAGCCCGAGTACGTGTTCATCGAAGCCAACGAACGCGCCGGCCTCGCCAACCACGAACCGCAGCCGACGGCGGAACGCTTTGTCGATCTGTTGTTTCCGCATAGTCAGCCGGCTGTTTCGTGATTATGAAACGCCTCTACTGACGCCTTCGCGAGCAGGCTCGCTCCCACAGGGTGAATGCATTCCAAATGTGGGAGCGAGCCTGCTCGCGAAGAGGCCCTGAACGTCACCACCAATTTTCCTCATCGAAACCATCGATGTGCTCAACCCATCAGGAGTTTCCATGACCACACAAATCCCTGAACCGGATCTGGCTTACCTGCAAAAAGTCCTGCTGGAAATGCTCGCCATTCCCAGCCCTACCGGGTTCACCGACACCATCGTGCGCTACGTCGCCGAGCGTCTCGAAGAGCTGGGCATTCCGTTTGAAATGACCCGGCGCGGCACCATTCGCGCGACGTTGAAGGGCAAAAAGAGCAGCCCTGACCGCGCCGTGTCTGCGCACCTGGACACCATCGGCGCCGCCGTGCGTGCGGTGAAAGACAACGGTCGCCTGACCCTCGCCCCGGTCGGTTGCTGGTCGAGCCGCTTTGCCGAGGGCAGCCGGGTCAGCCTGTTTACCGACACTGGGGTGATTCGCGGCAGCGTGTTGCCGCTGATGGCGTCCGGGCACGCCTTCAACACCCAGGTCGATGAAATGCCGATCAGTTGGGACCATGTCGAGCTGCGTCTGGACGCCTACTGCGCGACCAAGGCCGATTGCGAATCGCTGGGCATTCATGTCGGTGACGTGGTGGCGTTCGATCCGCTGCCGGAGTTCACCGAAAGCGGCCATATCAGCGCCCGCCACCTCGACGACAAGGCCGGTGTTGCCGCATTGCTCGCTGCTCTGAAGGCGATTGTCGACAGCGGCCAGGAATTGAACATCGATTGCCATCCACTGTTCACCATCACCGAAGAGACCGGAAGCGGTGCAGCGGCGGCATTGCCGTGGGACGTCAGCGAGTTTGTCGGCATCGACATCGCACCGGTCGCCCCCGGCCAGCACTCGAGCGAACACGCCGTGAGCGTGGCGATGCAGGATTCGGGCGGGCCGTATGACTATCACCTGTCGCGGCATCTGTTGCGTCTGGCTGATGAAAACGAATTGCCGGTGCGCCGTGACATGTTCCGCTATTACTTCAGCGATGCGCACTCGGCGGTCACCGCCGGCCACGACATCCGCACCGCCCTGCTCGCTTTCGGCTGCGATGCCACCCACGGCTACGAACGCACGCACATCGACAGCCTGGCGGCGCTCAGTCGCTTGCTCGGCGCGTACATTCTGAGCCCGCCGGTGTTCGCCAGCGATGCGGCACCGGCCAATGCTTCACTGGATCGCTTCAGCCATCAGATCGAGCATGACACGCAGATGGAAAGCGAAACCCGCGTGCCGCCGGTGGACAGTCTGGTGGGGCAGCGTTCTGACAGTTGAGCCTTCGGTGAACAGATAACCGCTTTCGCGAGCAGGCTCGCTCCCACAGGGATCGCATTTCAAAGGTGGGAGCGAGCCTGCTCGCGAATGGGCCGGCAAGACCGATACAGAACTGGCAGACAAAACCCAATCCCCGTAGCATCCCGACATTGATTTGACCGAGGTGCCCATGCTCATTCCCCACGACGCGCTTGAAGTCGACACCCTCACCCGCTTGATCGAGGACTTCGTCACCCGCGACGGTACCGACAACGGCGATGACACCCCGCTGGAAACCCGCGTCCTGCGCGTGCGCCAGGCATTGACCAAGGGCCAGGCCCTGATCGTGTTCGACCCGGAAAGCGAGCAGTGCCAGCTGATGCTCAAGCACGACGTACCCAAGCACCTGTTCGACTGAAACCGTCAGCCAGCCTTCGCTGCGGCCTCCTTGCGCTTGATCCGGTCATAGACCTCGGCGCGGTGCACATGGACTTTCTTTGGCGCCTCGACGCCGAAGCGCACGCTGGAGCCGTTGACCGACAGAACACGCAGGGTGATGTCGTCTCCGATTGAAATCAACTCACCGACCACACGGCTGAGTACAAGCATGGGATTCATCCTTCAGGACTGGCAAACCCTGAAGATGCGCGGCTTACAGCGGCTGCACAATGCACGACGAGCAAATCAGTCTTGCCCTACACGCACCCACGCCCGCAGCTGTCAGACGCTTCGCACAGAAAATCAGGCGACGGAAAAGCGCGGCCCGAACAGAATGATGCTGGCACCAACCACGCACAGCGCCATGCCGATCCAGTCCGAGCCCAGCGGACGCACCCGCTCGACCACCGCCAGCCAGCCAATCGAAGCAACGATGTAGATCCCGCCATACGCCGCATAGGCGCGCCCGGCGTAGGCCGCTTCAACACGGGTCAGTAATAGCGCGAACAGGGTCAGGCTGAGCAACGCGGGTATCACCCACAAAGCACTCTTGCCCTGGCGCAGCCACATGTAGAACGCAAAACAGCCGGCGATTTCAAACAGCGCCGCAAGGAAGAACCACAAGTAATTGAGCATGGAGGCATCTCGACAGGGTGACCGTTGGCGGCCACCCTAACGACGCGGCGGGCATCGAACAAGATCAAGCGTTGTTTTGTTTGGCCTTGGCGCGCATTTTCTCGGCCATGGAAGTCATTTCGTTGTAGAGCAGTTGCGGATTCTTCTGTTTCAGCGCCCAGGCCATGCGCCCTTGTTCGTGGGGCAGGATCATGAACTCGCCAGCAGCGACTTGCTGATAGATGTAGTCAGCGATGTCGGCTGCACTGATCGGCGAACTTTCCAGCAACTTGCCAACCTGGGCTTTCATCGCCGGCGTCGGGCCGCGGAAAGAGTCGAGCAAGTTGGTCTGGAAGAAGGACGGGCAAACCACATGCACCGCCACTTCCTGCTGTGACAGTTCGATCAGCAGACTTTCCGACAACGCCACCACACCGGCCTTGGCCACGTTGTAGTTGCTCATCGCCGGGCCTTGCATCAACGCGGCCATGGAGGCGATGTTGATGATCTTGCCCTTGCTTTGTTCCAGCAGCGGCAGGAACGCCTTGCAGCCCTTGACCACACCCATCAGATTGATCGCGATCTGCCAGTCCCAGTCTTCCAGCGACAACTCGCTGAAGAATCCGCCCGAGGCGACGCCGGCATTGTTGACGATGATGTCGATGCCGCCGAGCTTCTCTTCGCAGGCCTGGGCGAAGGCGGTGAGCTGGCTGTAATCGCGCACGTCACAGCGCTGGATGAAGCCGTCACCGCCCGCCTCGCGCACCAGTTTCAGGGTTTCCTGCAGGCCGGGTTCACTGACATCGGACAAGGCCAGCCGCCAGCCTTCACGGGCCCAGCGCAGCGCGATTTCGCGACCCAGGCCTGAGCCTGCACCAGTGATCATCATGCGATTTTGCATAGCGGACAGCCTTGTTGTTCCGGGAGAGATGTGCCGAGTGTAGCGAAGGTTCTACCGCCACCCACGCTCCATCCAGTTGCTGAATGGAGGATCAAAAGATTACTGCCGTCATCGTTTTCCGGTTGCTCTCCTGTAGGAGCTGACGAGTGCAACGAGGCTGCGATCTTTTTGCTGGAAAGGAAATAACCGAGCAATCCAAATACATTAAAAAAACATTGAATTATTTTTCATCGGCGCAAGTCGGAACATGTAAGCCGGCTGGTATTTAGTTGCTCTCCAGCTGCCCACTGAGCATCAAGACTCTTCCAGACTCTGAACAAGGAAATCACCCATGGGCACAATTCTAATCATCATCCTGATCCTGTTGCTGATCGGTGGTCTGCCGGTCTTCCCGCACTCCAGAAGTTGGGGTTATGGCCCGTCGGGTATTATCGGCGTGGTGTTGGTCGTGCTGCTGGTGCTGTTGTTACTCGGCAAGATATGACGATTTGAAGCTGTAAAAAAAGAGGCCCTTGTTCAAGGGCCTCTTTTTTATTGCGTAGACTTTTTGTTAACCCGGCATCACTCCGGCGTGCCGTGAATCACACCGGCGGTATTGTCGAGCAGGCTCTTGGTCGCGGTTTGCAGGAACGCTTCAAGTTTGAGTCTGAGTTCGGCAGTACGCGGCGCGTCCGGCACAACTTCGGCGTGCGGGTTGGCACCGAGTTGGTACTGCCAGATTTTCGGCCCCATGTCCTTGTCACGCGGCAGCACCAGAATCTGGTCGGCGGTGACGATGGCGGTGGTCTGCTCGCTGCCCGATGGCTTGATCACACCGAAACCGGTGTCGCCCTGCGGCAGGTTGAGCAGGTCACGACCCCAGCACTGGTGACGCACTTCACCACCGAGACGGCCCATGATGGTCGGCACGATGTCGATCTGCGTGCCCACGGTGTGGTCACGGGCACCGAACTTCTGCTGAATGCCCGGGGCGATCATCAGCATCGGCACGTTGAAGCGCCCCAGGTCCATTTCGGTGATCTGGCGCTCGTTGCCGAAGCCGTGGTCGCCGACGATGACGAACAGGGTTTCGTTGAAGTACTTCTCTTTGCGCGCCTTCTCGAAGAACTGGCCGAGCGCCCAGTCGGAGTAGCGCATGGCGGTCAGGTGTTCGTTGAGGCTGCCACGGTCAGTGACACGCTCGACCGGCAACGGCGTCGGCAAGGCGTACGGCGTGTGATTGGACAGGGTTTGCAGCAGCGCGTAGAACGGCTTGCCGTTTTCCCGCGCCTTCAGTTCCTGCAGGCCACGATCGAACATGTCCTGGTCGGAAACGCCCCAGGTCGGATCGGAGAACACCGGATTGACGAAGTCGTTGCGGCCAACGAAGTTGGTCATGCCCTGGTTGCTGAAGAAGCCCGACTGGTTGTCCCAGGCGAAATCGCCGTTGTAGACGTACACGTCGTCGTAGTCGCGGGCACTGAGCACCTGCGGCAGGCCGGACAGCTTGTGGCTGCCTTCCGGGGTCTGCATCAGGTATTCGAAGCCAGGCAGGTTCGGGAAGCAGGCCATGGTCGCGAACATGCCCTGGTGGGTGTGGGTGCCGTTGGAGAAGAAGCGGTCGAACAGCAGGCCTTCCTTGGACAGCTTGTCCAGGTAAGGCGTGATGTTGCCCGGAGCACCCAAGGCGCCAACCGAGTGACCAGCCATGCTTTCCATCAGGATCACGACGACGTTCTTGATCGGCAGGGTCTTGTCGGCTGGCGGCGTGTAATCACGGCGCACGGCGGCAATATCGGCGTCGACCAGTTTGTCGTCAGGCATGAGCAGCATGTCACGGACGATTTTCTGCGCCTGTTCCTGCGGCAGCGTGGCCTTCCAGATATTGTCGCGATCCTCGCCCATGCGCGACTTGGCGGCTTCGATCAGCGACAGCGTGGCGTTGAGACCGAGCTGGTTGGCGAAGTTGGAATCAGTCGTGTACACGTCACCCCAGCGCATCGGCGGGCCTTGACGCAGGGTGCCACGGGCGGCAACCACACAGATCAACAGGCAGACCACGAACACCGCGAGACGGGTGTACCACGGCGCGATCTGACGGGTGCCGACGCTGCCACCGCTGAAAGGGCCGCGCGGGCGGGTGGCACGGTCAGCGCCTTTAAAGGCAAGTGTCAGGATCACGGTGCCGATCACCCACGCCAGCAGGTAGCGCACCACCGGAAAGCCGTACCAGAGCATGCTCATCACGGTTTTCGGGTCTTCCTTCACATACTGGAATACCAGACCGTTGAGGCGCTGGTGGAACTCGCGGTAGAAGTCCATCTCCATCAGGCCGAGGAACAGGGCGATGCTCGATGCGATGGTCAGCCACAGGCGGAAGAAACCGCGCGCGGCCATGGCCCGGGCACTGAACAGCGCCAGCACCAGCGGAATGCACAGGTACACCACCAGGCGCAGGTCGAAACGCAGACCGTTGACGAACGCTTCGAGGAAGGTCGCTGCCGGCGTGTCGAGGATCATCTCGCGGTTGTAGGCCAGCAGCGCGAGGCGCAGCGCGGAAAACATGACCATCATGACCAGTGCGCACAACAGCGTGTAGGCCAGATGCGATTTGACGGTCGGTTGCAGCAGGCGAGCAGAAGATCGCTGCTGATTCAGGGCGTCCGGGTTTGCCATGTCGTTTTAGGACCCATTGGAAGTTGAAGTTGCAAAAATACAGCGGCGCCAGGCCCTCTATTGGTCATTCCAGACCCCGGGGCGTGCGCGGTGCGCAAATGTTGCACGATCGTTCACACCATTGCCATTGAATACTGCCCTGCTCTTCGAGACTTTCATGCAAAGGGCTGGCGGCGCTATGGCAGGCAACAAGTGCGGGCGGATTGTCTTGGAGACTTTGTGAAAATTTCGTGCAACGAATATCTGGAAATACAATTTAGAGACAAAACAAAACGCCCCGAACCGGTCGGGGCGTTTTGCTTAGAGCGTGAAGGTTATTTCTCGGCGCGTTGTTTCAGCGCTTTCAGGGTATTGAATGGCGCATCGACAACAAACTTGTTGGCGACCATGGCCGGCACGCTGCCACCCGGCTCGGTGTGCACTTGATAAGTTACTTCAACCTGATCGCCTTTCGGCACGAACTTCCAGAAGCCTTTGACTTGCTGGACCCGGACGAAACCTTTTTCTTCCGGCAGGTAGGTCGGCACACCTTCAAGATTACGGGTCAGGCTGCCATCGGCGCCTTCAATAGTGGTGATCTTCAGCACCGAATCACGCGGGGTCACCGGCCATGGCGTGTTGAATTGCGAATAGGTCCAGCTCAGATCGCCTTCGTGCTTGAGCAGTTTCTGGCTCTTGCATTCGTGAATCCAGGCACAGGCGCCCGAGACGTCTTCCTGCAAGGCGCGCAGTTTGGCGACGGTGGTCTTCATCAGCGCGACGCCCTGATAGGACTTGTAGTCCGAACCGGGTATTTCACTCAGGGAAACCTTGATGCCATCTTCGTTCTTGGCAACTTTCCAGTCTTCCGCCTGGGCGACCGAAGTGGCAAGTACGGCAGTCAGACCACACAACACAGCGATACGGTGCAGCGAACCCATAGTGTTATTCCTTATTGTTGAAGTTCCGTTGGTGAACACATCACGCCGCCGTCATCTGCTCCCACCAGCCGATCAATCTGATCGCTTCTTCCGAACTGCTGCCGCACACCTCGACATCCGCAGCGAAGCCCGAGCAGACGGCCGGGCGTTCCGGACGGCCGAAAATGCTGCACAGATTATCGACCGACAGTTGCACGCAACGTTCGCCGGCGGGTTTGCCATCGGGCATGCCGGGGATCGGCGAACTGATGGAGGGGGCAATGCAGCAAGCGCCACAGCCTTCACGGCATTTCATGACGAACAGATCCTCGCGACGGGCGATGTGTAAAGAGACGGGAAACAGAGTAACCGCTAAAACGACTGTTTCAAATTGCTACGAGCGGCTTTTCAACGATAAGTAAAAGTGACCGGGCAGTCTCCGACGAAGCGTCTGCTCTGCGCGTTGCAGAGTGCTGCATCTATTGCTTGAATTCAAAATCCAGCGCTGCGCCTTCGACATCGCGCCGTGCTTCGTTGCGCAGTTGCAGCTGCATTTCGTTGCTGAGCAAGCGGCCGTTGAGCTGGAAGCCGTTGTCTTTCTCGCCAAACATCTGCGGCAGGATCGCCTCGCGCTTGGGCAGCTCCACGGCGCCCTCGGGCTTCAACTCTTCAACCATATCCTTGGGCAGGCTGAGATCGAGTTTTGCCGACGGCAATTTGGTCTTCGCTACTTCGCTGGCGGATTTCGATTTCGAAGCCACCGGGCGGCGCTTCTTCACCGTGGCGTTTTTTTTCGCCTGAGCTTTTTTTGCGGGAGTCGCGGACTTGGCTGCTTTGTTCGCCGTACTCGTCGCTGCCGGTTTTTCCTGGGCTGCGGCCGCCAGGACACCCGGTGCCTGACCGACCATCAGCAAACCCAGCAATACCCACGCGGCAGGAACAATCGCTTTCATGGACCCAACGAACTAACGGCAGAGGGCCACATGCTCGCCTGTTGTGCGTCACATGACAAGCATCACCTCCCTGCTCGTTCAGAATCCGCCAGCGGTTTCCTGACACAGTTGGGTGGCCAACAGGCCCAGCGTCATCAGCGCCCGCTCCGCCTCGCGGTTCCACGGAATGCCGCAATTGAGGCGGATACAGTGGTTGAACTGCTCGGTATTACTGAAGATCAGCCCCGGTGCGATGCTGATGCCTTGTTGCAGCGCGCGAACATGCAATTCCTGGGTGTTGACCCGCCCCGGCAAACTCACCCAGAGGATAAAACCGCCCGTGGGCCGGGACATTTGCGTGCCCTCGGGGAAGTGCTGCTGCACCGCCAGCTGAAACGCACTGAGGTTTTTCCGATATTCCTGGCGGATGTAGCGTAAATGCCGGTCATAACCGCCGTTTTCCAGATACGCGGCAATCGCCATCTGCGTGACGCTACACGCCGAATGGGTACTGAAGGTTTGCAGGCGCTGGATCTCCTGCTGATACTTGCCGGCAATCATCCAGCCGATGCGTACACCCGGCGACAGGGTTTTGGAGAAGCTCGAGCAGTAGATCACCCGATCCAGACGATCGTAGGCCTTCAGTGCCTTGGTACGGCCCTGTTCGAACATCAGTTCGCCGTAGATATCGTCTTCGACAATCTGAATGTCGAAATCCGAGGCCAGCCGCAGCAACTGTTTCTGCCGCTCTTCCGGCATGGTCCCGCCGAGGGGATTGCTCAGGCGCGTGGTCAGCACCAGCGCCTTGATCGACCATTGGTTGGCGGCCAGTTGCAAGGCTTCCAGACTCATGCCAGTGGCGGGGTCACTGGGGATTTCGATGACTTTCAGGCCGAGCAGATCGGCCAGTTGCAGCAGGCCGTAATAAGTCGGCGATTCGGCAGCAATCAGATCGCCCGGCCGGGTCAGCACGCGCAACGACATCTGTAAAGCGTCGACACAGCCGTGGGTGATCACCACTTCCGATGGATCGACCACCACGCCAGCGTCACGCATGCGAATCGCCACTTGCCGGCGCAGCGGTTCGAAACCGGGGCTGAACATGTAGCTGAACGCCCGAGGGCTGTGGAACCGGGTGACCTTGGCCAATTGCTGATGCAGCGCGCGCACCGGCAGATAATCGACACTCGGCACCGCAGCACCCAGCGGAAACACGCCTTCGCGGCGCGATTCGACCAATACCTGTTGAATGATGCTGCTGCGCGTCACCAGCCCCGGCCGTTCGACCCGGGCAATGTCCGGCGTCGGCGCGGTCAGCGCCGGGGTCTGGTGTACGTAATAACCCGACTGTGGCCGGGCGCGAATCAGGCCCTGATCCTCAAGGTTGGCGTAAGCCTGCAACACCGTCGCATGGCTGACGTTGAGCTGCGAACTCATCTTGCGCACCGAAGGCACGCGCTCCCCCGGTTGATAAACACCACGGCGGATGTCTTCGGCCAGTTGCTGAGCAATACGTTGGTAGAGCAAGAGATTGGTCATGACGCAGCACTCGATTTCACGGGCGTTTTATTCTTGTCTGAAACAATACCGGAACAGTTTAGAAGTGTACTGGGACAGTTGCCAGATTACTCGACCATACAGTGTGGTGTCTGCCCTATCTGTACGGTTTTGCGCGGCAATCGACAGACGTAAAAAAGCCCGGCACTGCATGACAGTCCGGGCTTCCCAGAGACGCAACCTCAGCGGGCGGCGCCGAGCTGGCCTTTTTCGTCGGAGAACACAATTTCCACACGGCGGTTCTGCGCCCGTCCACGCTCGGAGGCGTTGGCGTCGACCGGGAACTGATCGCCGTAACCTTCGACCTGAATGCGTTTTTCGTCGATACCCAGATCGACCAGCACGTCAGCCACCGACTGCGCACGATCGCGAGACAGTTTGAGGTTTTCCTGCTTGCCACCGGTGCTGTCGGTGTAACCCTCGATGCGCACAACGCGCTTGGGATTCAGTTGCAGGAACTGGACGATCTTCAGTACGACGCGGTTGGCCGAGTTTTTCAGTTCCGCCTGGCCGGTGTCGAACAACACGTCGCCGAGGGTCATGACCAGACCACGATCAGTCTGTGTAGTGGCCAGCGCCACGATCTGTTCCTCCAGCCACTTGCCTTGTTGCTGCACGCTAAGCAGCTTCGATTCGCGCAGGGCCAGTTGCAGACGTTGCCGCTCAAGCTCGAGCTTGGCTGCGCGCTCCTCATTGAGCGCCTGATTGGTGTGTTCGCGGGCGATTTCGCTGTAGCGCTGGCTCAGGTAGGCGTAATGCACCACGTCGGCACCGCTGCCCCAATAGGTCGACAGCCGATCGGCGCGGGCCAGGGACTCGCCGGCGCGGATCACGTCCTTCGGCGCGATGCGCAGCACGTTGGAATCTTCCTTGACCTTCTGGAAATCAGCGCCGGCCTGTTGCAGTGCCGCCTCGCTGTGCTGGCCGGCGCAGCCGTACAGGCTGGCGCAACCGGCAAGAAGCAGAATGCCCAGAGCGTTGGACTTGAGGCTCATTGCGCTTCCCCCAGTTGCAGCTGCTTGCGCAGGCGGACAATGCGGGTATTGAGCACATTCAGCTGCTCTTCGCTTTTTTTCGTCAGCACCTTGGCCTCGGCCAGACGTGCATCCAGTTCGGCCTGCTCGGCACGCATGCGCGCGTTGCGATAGGACTCGTCGGCCATGCTGCCTTTGGCGCGGTTGTATTTTGTTTCGGCCAGCTGCATTTCCGGCACTTCATCAGCGGTAGCGCCGACTGCCTTGGCCTGCACGATGGCTTGTTCGGTCAAACGCATTTGTTCACTGGGTGCCGGATCGGATGCGCACCCGGCCAGGGCCAGAACGGCCACAGCCGCGAAAAGAGGTCGAATACTCACTAAGAATCCCTACTGTTTTGGGGCACTGACAGGTTGCGGCGGCTGTTGCTGTTGCGCCTTCCAGCGCTCGATGTTGCGTTGCAGCGCGGCTTCCGTCAGTCCGGACGCGGGCAATTCTGTCATCTTTTTGGCGAGCTGTCCGCGCAACCACGGATCGTTGCAGGCCGAGTTATGCGAAACCGCGAGGAACAGACCCGGCCGGTCGATGGGTTGTTCGAACGCCAGCAGATCGCTGGTCATGCCCAATGTCTGCGCGGCGGCCAGGCCTGAGTAACGTCCGGCGAGGACATATTCCACCTCGCCCAACAGCAATTTCTGTAGTGCCTCGGTAAGGTTTGCTGTGCGGGTCAGGGTCAGATTCTGTTCAGCGAAAGTGCCGAATGCCTGGGTCATTCGAGACTTTTCCGACACCGCACCGGCGTGGCCTTTCAGGTCGATCGCCTCGCCGTAGGTCAGCGTCGAACCTTTGCGGGTCCACACCAGGTAATCGTTTTCCAACAGTGGCGGATGGATGTAGTCGAGGTTCTCCAGCTCATTCACAGTCAGCGGCGCGTCGGCGAGCATGTCCATGCGCCCGCTGCGCACTTCATCAAGGGCCTGCGAGCGTTTGCCGGCATACAGCAGATCGACTTTGATACCCAGATCCTTGGCCACTTGCTGCAACAGATCGGCACTGGCGCCGATCAAGCGCTTGGGGTTTTGCGGGTCCTGCCACAGGTACGGCGGCGCGTCAGGGCTGCCGGTGACGACCAGGCGCTCGCACTTGCCAGCGGCCATGGCCAAACCTGGCAACAGCACCCATCCCAACAACCATCCGCAGCGCAGATCCATGGCAAAACGCTCCCCACTCAAATTCGAGACAAAAAAAAGCCCGACCAACAGGCCGGGCTCTTTATAAGTGAAGCCGCCGGATTAGACCAGCTTCTCCAGCTCAGGTACTGCTTCGAACAGATCCGCCACCAGACCGTAATCGGCCACCTGGAAGATCGGCGCTTCTTCGTCCTTGTTGATCGCAACGATCACCTTGGAGTCTTTCATGCCGGCCAGATGCTGGATCGCGCCGGAGATGCCGACGGCGATGTACAGCTGTGGCGCAACGATCTTGCCGGTCTGACCGACCTGCATGTCGTTCGGTACGAAACCTGCGTCGACCGCAGCGCGCGAAGCGCCAACAGCCGCGCCGAGCTTGTCGGCCAGCGCGTACAGGTGTTTGAAGTTGTCACCGTTCTGCATGCCGCGACCGCCGGAAACGACGATCTTGGCAGCGGTCAGCTCAGGACGATCGGACTTGGCCAGCTCTTCGCTGACGAAGCTCGAAGTACCGGCGTCGTGCGCAGCGCCAACAGCTTCAACGGCAGCCGAACCACCTTCAGCAGCAACCGGATCGAAACCGGTGGCACGCACGGTGATCACTTTGATCGCGGCGGTCGATTGCACGGTGGCGATGGCGTTACCGGCGTAGATCGGACGCTTGAAAGTGTCAGCGCTTTCTACCGAAATGATCTCGGAGATCTGGTCAACGTCCAGCGCAGCAGCAACGCGCGGCAGGATGTTTTTGCCGTTGGAAGTGGCGGCAGCCAGAATGTGGCTGTAACCCTTGCCCAACTCTGCAACCAGAGGAGCAACGTTTTCCGGCAGCTGATGCGCGTAAGCGGCGTTGTCAGCATTCAGGACTTTGCTCACCCCAGCGATCTTCGCAGCGGCTTCGGCCACCGGGCCTGCGCCCTGACCTGCAACCAGTACGTTGATGTCGCCGCCGATTTTGGCAGCAGCGGCCACGGTGTTCAGCGTGGCCGGGGCCAGCACTTTGTTGTCGTGTTCAGCAATAACCAAGATAGTCATTTAGATTACCTTCGCTTCGTTCTTGAGTTTTTCAACCAGTTCAGCCACCGACTTGACCTTGATGCCCGCGCTACGTGCAGCCGGCGCTTCGACTTTCAGAGTCTTGTTGGTGGAGGCGGTGGAAACGCCCAAAGCGTCCGGAGTCAGCACTTCGAGAGGCTTCTTCTTGGCTTTCATGATGTTTGGCAGGGACGCGTAGCGCGGCTCGTTCAAACGCAGGTCGGTGGTGACGATGGCCGGCAGTTTCAACGAAACGGTCTGCGCGCCGCCGTCGATTTCGCGGGTCACGGCAACGCTGTCGCCGGAGACTTCGACTTTCGAAGCGAACGTGCCCTGACCGTAGCCGCTCAATGCCGCGAGCATCTGGCCGGTCTGGTTGTTGTCGCTGTCGATCGCCTGTTTGCCAAGGATCACCAGCTGCGGCTGTTCCTTGTCGACGACAGCCTTGAGCAGCTTGGCCACGGCCAGCGAGGTCAGGTCTTCAGCGGATTCGACGAGGATGGCGCGATCGGCACCCAGAGCCAGTGCGGTACGCAGCTGTTCCTGAGCGGTGGTCGGGCCGATGGAGACGACGACGATTTCAGTCGCAACGCCCTTCTCTTTCAGGCGTACGGCTTCTTCCACGGCGATTTCGCAGAATGGGTTCATCGACATCTTGACGTTGGCGAGGTCGACGCCGGAATTGTCCGCCTTGACGCGGACCTTGACGTTGTAATCCACAACGCGTTTGACAGCTACAAGAACCTTCATGGATTCCTCGTTACTCTCCGGTGAAAAGAAAGTCGCCTAGGCGAACCTGGCGGATGATGCTCATCGGGCGACAAGGGCACCTCTAAAAACGCCGGCTTGAATGTGAGGTGATTCACTTCGCGAAGGGAGGTGACCGTTCGTCAGGGGTGACTGTCGGGTCATTCATTCCCACGCTGTGTAAACTGCGCGCCGGACTTGCGCTGCGCATCACCGTCTACTGCCTGTGCCCTGTCTTTAGAGGTGCTCTTGAAACCGCCAGTCTGCCTACGGCGAGCGCAAAACCGCCCGTATCTTGACCGGAACGCCCATTCTGGTCAATACGCCAAAATGCCCTGTCATAAGCCGCGCTTCTTTGATTTATCAGGGCTGGAGGCGATTCAAACAAACGTTTGTATTGGACGCTCGGAGTGGTGTAGATATAATGCGCCGCCTAGAGAGAAAGGTGGATTCGCCAATATTCCCTTTGACGTTAACGTAAAGGCAATATGGATGCGAGATCAAACCTCCATATTAGAAAAAAAACTGTTGAGCCTTGAGTAGGAGATAGCCTGTGGAACGCGAATACATGGAATTCGACGTCGTCATCGTCGGTGCCGGCCCCGCTGGTCTGTCCGCCGCCTGCCGCTTGAAGCAGAAGGCCGCTGACGCCGGTAAGGAAATCAGCGTCTGCGTGGTCGAAAAAGGCTCCGAAGTCGGCGCGCACATCCTCTCCGGTGCGGTGTTCGAACCCCGCGCCCTGAACGAATTGTTCCCGGACTGGAAAGCACTCGGCGCGCCGCTGAACACGCCCGTCACACGCGATGACATTTTCGTGCTGAAAAACGCTGACAGCGCGCAGAAGATTCCTGACTTCTTTGTGCCCAAGACCATGCACAACGAAGGCAACTACATCATCTCCCTGGGCAACCTGTGCCGCTGGCTGGCTCAGCAGGCGGAAAACCTCGGTGTGGAAATCTACCCGGGCTTCGCCGCTCAGGAAGCGCTGATCGATGAAAACGGCGTAGTGCGCGGGATCATCACCGGTGATCTGGGCGTCGACCGCGAAGGCAACCCGAAAGAAGGCCTGTACACCCCGGGCATGGAACTGCGTGGCAAATACACGCTGTTCGCCGAAGGCTGCCGTGGCCACATCGGCAAGCAACTGATCAAGCGCTACAACCTCGACAGCGATGCCGACGTCCAGCACTACGGCATCGGCCTGAAAGAAATCTGGGAAGTCGACCCGGCCAAGCATCAGCCAGGCCTGGTGGTGCACACCGCCGGCTGGCCGCTGGACATCATGGGCACCGAGAACACCGGCGGCTCGTTCCTCTATCACCTGGAAAACAATCAGGTGGTGGTCGGTCTGATCGTCGACCTGTCCTACAGCAACACTTACCTGTCGCCGTTCGATGAGTTCCAGCGCCTCAAGCATCACCCGGTGCTCAAGCAATATCTGGAAGGCGGCAAGCGCGTCAGCTACGGCGCCCGCGCCATCGCCAAGGGCGGCCTGAACTCGCTGCCGAAAATGGTCTTCAAGGGCGGAGCGCTGATCGGTTGCGACCTCGGCACCCTGAACTTCGCCAAGATCAAAGGCAGCCACACGGCGATGAAATCCGGCATGCTCGCGGCAGAATCGGTAGCCGATGCGCTGTTCGCCGAGCAGGATTGCACCGTCGAACTGACCTCTTACGTCGACGCGTTCAAGAACAGCTGGCTGCACGAAGAACTGTTTGCCAGCCGTAATTTCGGCGCAGCGATTCACAAGTACGGCGCAATCATCGGCGGTGGTTTCAACTGGCTGGACCAGAACATCTTCGGCGGCAAACTGCCGTTCACCCTGCGCGACACCAAGCCGGATTACGCCTGCCTCAAGCTCGCGGCCGACTGCAAGAAGATCGACTACCCGAAACCTGACGGCAATCTGAGTTTCGACAAACTCAGCTCGGTGTTCATCTCCGGTACCAACCACGAAGAAGAGCAGCCGTGCCACTTGAAGCTGACCGACCCGAGCATCCCGATCAGCAAGAACCTGCCGCTGTACGACGAACCGGCGCAGCGTTACTGCCCGGCCGGCGTATACGAAGTGATCACCAAGGAAGACGGCGAGAAGCGCTTCCAGATCAACGCCCAGAACTGCGTGCACTGCAAGACCTGTGACATCAAGGACCCTGCGCAGAACATCACCTGGGTGGCACCGGAAGGTGCCGGCGGCCCGACTTACCCGAACATGTAAGTCGAAACGCTGAACAACAAGGCTCCCGAAATGGGGGCCTTTTTGTTGCCCAAAATTCCTCTGCCACCACAAAACAACTGTGGGAGCGAGCCTGCTCGCGAAAGCGGTGTGTCATATAAAGATGATGTCGACTGATCCAGCGCCTTCGCGAGCAGGCTCGCTCCCACAGGGGATTATCGGCGGATCAGGCAGCGCGCTCTTCCCCCGGACTGCGTTCGAAGTAACGCTTGTATTCGCGACTGAATTGCGACGTGCTCTGATACCCCACCCGATGCGCCACCTGCGCCACGCCCAGCCCTTCAGCCACCAGCAGCGTCTGCGCCTTCAACAAACGTAAACGCTTGAGATACTGCACCGGCGACAACAATGTGCTGCGTTTGAAATGCTCATGAAACGTCGACACGCTCATGTTCGCGCAACCGGCCAATGTCTCGACATTCAGCGGCTCGGTGTAATGCGCATGCAGATGGCTGATAGACGCCGCCACCCGAGCGAATTGCCCTTGCTGTTCGACCAATGCACGCAATACATCCGCCTGCGGCCCGCGCAGCGCGACGAACAATAACTCGCGAACCCGTGCCGGGCCGAGAATCTGGCATTCCAGCGGATCGTGCAGACAACTGAGCAGCCGCTCGACACAACCGCGCATGCCATCGTCGAGCACCACCGAGGTCATCGACTCCGGCGTCTGCGCCGGAATATGCCGACCCGGCGCCAGCCCCATGGCCAGCACCAGTTCGCCGAGCAGGACGCGATCTATCGCCACCGACACACCGAGCAATGGCGCATCGGGCAAGGCAAAGGTTTCGCATTCGAACGGCACCGGCAGCGCCTGGATCAGATAATGCCCGGCGCCGTACTCCATGGTTCGTGGGCCGAGGAACGCCAGTTTGCTGCCCTGGGCGATGATCATCAGGCTCGGCTCGTAGATATGCGGGCCACGGGCGACGTCGCAACTGGCGCGCAAGATCTGCACGCCGGGCAGGCCGGTCTGGCTGTAGCCATCGCGCAGCGCCAGCGGTTCGATCAGCGAAACCAGCCGGGCATTGGCATCAAGATGACGGGTCAACTGCATCGAATAGGTCTTCGTAAAATTCACGGAAAAAGGGATGAAAACATCATCGCAGATCCGCTGGCCAATGCGATCGCCGAAACCCGCATGCCGGAGGATTAGGCATGAGACCCGGAGAAATCGTCATGGCCGCACCCGCCTCTGGCGCCCAGAATTCACCGCCTCACTTGTCACTGTTTTTGCGAGGTCACCCATGTACACCGCCATCGGCTATGCCGCCCAATCGGCCACCACGCCCCTCGCCCCGATGAAATTCGAACGCCGTAGCCCGCGCGCCGACGACGTGGCGATCGAAATTCTCTACTGCGGCGTCTGCCATTCCGACATCCATCAGGCACGCAACGAATGGGGCATCGCCGTTTATCCGCTGATGCCTGGCCATGAGATCGTCGGAAAAGTCACCGCAGTCGGTGCGAATGTCACCCGTCACAAAGTAGGCGATCTGGTTGGCGTCGGCTGCATGGTCGACTCCTGCCGCAGCTGCGAAGCCTGCCAGGCGAACCTCGAGCAATATTGCCTCGAAGGCCCGACCATGACCTACGCCACCCCGGATCGGGTTGATGGCAGCAACACCATGGGCGGTTATTCGGACAGCATCGTGGTCAGTGAGCACTTCGTTGTGCGCATCCCCGAGAAACTGGCTCTGGCCAGCGCCGCACCGATTCTCTGTGCCGGTATCACCACCTACTCGCCGCTCAAGCACTACGGCGTCAAGGCCGGTGACAAGGTCGGGATTCTCGGCATGGGCGGCCTCGGCCATATGGGGATCAAGTTCGCCAAGGCCATGGGCGCTGAAGTGACGCTGTTCACCCGCTCGGCGAGCAAGGCGGAAGAAGGTCGCCGTCAGGGCGCCGATCACGTCATCGTCTCCACCGATGCCGAGCAGATGAAGGCCGCTGCCGGCTACTTCGACTTCCTGCTCGACACCATTCCGGTGCAACACGATTTGAACCCGTACCTCGACACCCTGCGTTTCGACGGCGTGCACATTCTGGTCGGGCTGATCGAGCCAGTGAACCCGCCCGTGCACGCCGGCAAACTGGTGATGAGCCGCCGCGTACTGGCCGGGTCCTTGATCGGTGGTATCGCCGAAACCCAGGAAGTGCTGGATTTCTGCGCCGAGCACAACATCACCTGCGACATCGAAATGCTCGACATCCGCCAGATCAACGAAGCCTACGCGCGGATGATTGCCGGTGATGTGAAGTACCGCTTCGTCATCGACATGGCGACGCTGAAGGCCTAAACCTTAGGGCTATACCTTCAAACCAAGCTCCGCCGACAGCCGGGTTGTGACCCCTTTGAGCAGGGGGATCAACTCGGCCATTTTTTCCAGCGGCATGTACGGCACGGTGCTGGCGATACTGATCGCCGCGACAATGCCCTTGCTCGCGTCACGAATCGGCGCCGCCACGCAGCGGATCGACGGTTCGTTGTCTTCCAGATCGAACGCGTAGCCACCGGCGACGTATTCGCCCATGCGCTGCTCAAGCTGTTCCCACGACTGCTGGGGATGCTGCGGCCAGAACTGACTTTTGCCACCCGCCGGCAGGCTGATGTCGTACAGCCGCCGCCAATCCTGCGGCGAATCATCGAGCATCAAGGCCTTGCCGATACCGGTGCGCACCAGCGGCATGCGATGGCCAACCCGCGAGCGCATTTCCGGGCCGTTGCGTCCGGGATTCTTCAATAGATACAGCACTTCGTCGCCTTCGCGAATGCCCAAGTGCACGGTATCGCCGGTCAGTGCCGAGAGCTCGTCCAGATACGGCCCGGCCAACGTCACCAGCGGCAACTCTTCGCGGGCCTGGAAGCCCAGTTCGATCAGTTTCGGCCCAAGCAGATAACCGATCTGCGGCACCACGCGCAGATAACGCTCGTCGACCAGACAGCTGGCCAGACGATGGGTAGTGCTGCGCGTGGTGCCGATCAGCCGGGCGATCTCCTTGAGATCACGCGCGCCACTGGCCACTGCCTGCACCACACCGAGGCCGCGCAGCAGCGTCTGGGTGCCAGTGGGCGTGGCGTCCTTGGTTTTTTCCGGGGCGTCTTCCTGCATATCCAGCCTTTTACCGTTG
>NZ_RAZO01000410.1:0-2506 GCF_004307535.1 Pseudomonas sp. Sample_9 | reverse complement strand
CCGGAGAAGCAGGCCATCTCCCAGATCTTGAAATATTTGCGCGCGGTTTCTTCGAGAATGCTGCACGGCACGTTGGCGCCGATGTTGAAGACGAAGGCCTCGATCGGGCCGACGTGGGTTTCGATGTCTTCGATCAAGGCGATGACGTCATCTTCCTTGCGCGCATCGCAGGCAAAACCATGGGCCTCACCGCCCTCAGCGATGATTGCGTCAACCAGAGGCTGCAATTTGTCGGCGCTGCGCCGGGTCACACAGGCTATAAATCCCTCACTGGCAAAGCGCTTGGCAATGGCCCCGCCCGTGGCATCACCGGCCCCGACAACCAACACGACCTTCTTGTTATTCATGGGTGAATCCCTTTGGGTTAACGATCGTTTAGTTAACGAACGTTATGCTAGGATTGGGGCAGCGTCAAGGCGATCTACTTCAGGAGATGACATGCGTTATTCGGCCGGACACAAATCGGAAACCCGCGAACGATTGCTGCAAAGCAGCGCGCTGTCGGCAAAGAAATCGGGGTTTTCCACGGTGGGCGTGGATGGCCTGATGAAAGCCATCGGTTTGAGTGGCGCCGCGTTCTACAGCCACTTTTCATCCAAGGATGCCCTGTTTGCTGCCATCGTAGAGCGCGAGTTGAGTGAGAGTCTTGAGCGTCTTGGTGGGCAGGGCGGTACGGATCGGCAGCGTCTGGAGCGTTGTCTGAAGCAGTACCTGAGCATGGCCCACGTCGAGCAACCCGAGGCCGGTTGCGCTTTGCCGACATTGGGCGCAGAGATTGCCCGTGCCGATGTGCGGGTGCGTGAGCAGGCTGAAGAATGGATCTGCCGTCTGCAGCAAAGTTGGGCGCAGATACTGGAAAGCGAGAGTCTGGCCTGGTCGGTGCTGTCGCAATGCGTGGGCGCATTGGTGGTCGCGCGGATGCTGGCGACACCGGACGTGCAGCGTACGGTGTTGCGCTCGAGTCACGAGGAAATTACACGTCAGCTCGCTTTGTCCCGAGCCGAGTAGTTATTTGCAGATGACGATCATGCTGCGGCTGGTATAACCGGCCGGGTTCAAGCCGAACGGATAATCGCCAGGTTCTTCGACGGCGTCCCCGGATTTGGCGATCACCTTGTAACCCTTGGGCGCGCAGGAATTGGCGGCGCTGGTGTAGCACTTGTCCCATGAGGATGAAAGTCCGGAACAGTTGATATGCAGCCCCTTCTTGCCGCGTTTGACCTGGGTTTCCGAGGTCGCTGCGCAACTCGCGATCGCCAGTAGGGCGATCAATAGCAAAATTCGGTTCATTACCATCCTTAATAGCGGCCACGAGTCTGGTGCTCGGGTCTGCCTGTATTCGCTCGCGTTTGCAGCGTTGTGCCGTCCTTTGCGAAAAAATCCATGCCTGGCGATGGGTTACGAAGCTAAACATGGCCTAAATGAGCACCAATTACCAGATCTCACTTTCTATTAAGCTTCAGTCGGCAGCGACAGCAGGCTTTGCTCCGCTGCCCATGGTCATGGTTGCGCCCACCGACGCCAGGATAATGCACAGGATGGCCAGCCATTGTGACAATGAAAGGTATTCCTGGAGAAAAAGCAGACCTGATAGCGCGCCGAATGCCGGTTCAATACTCATGAGAGTGCCGAAGGTGCGCGCGGGCATTCGGGTGAGAGCTACCATTTCCAGGGTATAGGGCAGAGCGGTGGAGAGAATGGCGACACCGATAGCAATCGGAATCAGTGATGGTGTAAGCAGCGCCGCGCCGGCATGAACGATTCCGATCGGCGCCACAAACAGCGCGGCGATCATCACGCCCAACGCAGCCGTAGTCACTCCGTTATCAGCGCCGGCCTTCTGCCCGAAGAGAATGTACAGCGCCCAGCACACCCCGGCGCCCAGCGCATAGCCTGCTCCGACCAGGTCTATGCCAGCAGTGGTTGTCCCAGTAGGTATTAATAGGAGCAAACCGGCTGCAGCGAGCGCGATCCAGAGAAAATCGATGGCTCGGCGAGAGGCATATATAGCTACGGCCAGAGGGCCAGTGAATTCCAGCGCAACGGCGATGCCCAGCGGCACCGTGCGCAGAGACATATAGAAGAGGAAATTCATCCCGCCCAATGCCATCCCGTAGATGATTACGGTACGAAGAGACTTGGCGGTCAGCTTTGCACGCCATGGGCGCAGTATCAGCAGCATGATCACGCTGGCAAAGATCAGGCGCAGCGTGGTTGTGCCCTGTGCCCCTATTACGGGGAACATGCTTTTGGCCAGAGAAGCGCCCGACTGGATGGACGCCATGGCTATCATGAGCAGGCAAACCGGAAACAATGTGGAGGAGAGAGAGCGGGGGTGGTGATTCATTGCGCGGCAGCATCCAAGGCAAAAACAAATATTGTTGTGGTAGTGGGCAATATACTGCGCATTGGAGTGGGCTGCGTCTATATATAGAGAAGCTTTTTAAGCTTTTGAAAGAAAAGCGAAATTAACGGTTGACGGCAGATTCCAGAGGTCTATAATTCG
>NZ_RAZO01000470.1:0-2524 GCF_004307535.1 Pseudomonas sp. Sample_9 | reverse complement strand
GCATTGGCGGCGAGCACCGGGATGTCGCTGAGTTTCGCGCCCAGCTCACGCAGTCCGCCGGGAATCTCCACGTCTTTGGCAAGGTTGCGAATGGCATTGATCGCCGCTTGCGCGCCTTCTTCCGCGCTGAAACCACGAATATCCGCGCCCATGGCGTGGGCGACATCCCTGAGTCGGTCAGCGCATACCAGCGCATTGAAGCTCTGCACATGCGGCAACAGCACGGCATTGCAGACGCCGTGGGGCAAGTCGTAGTAGCCGCCGAGCTGATGCGCCATGGCGTGGACAAATCCGAGCGAGGCGTTGTTGAACGCCATGCCGGCGAGGAACTGCGCGTAAGCCATGTTCTCCCGCGCCGCCAGGTCGCTGCCGTCGCGCACGGCCAGGCGCAGGTTGCCGCTGATCAGGCTCATCGCTTTCAACGCGCAAGCATCGGTGATGGGGTTGGCGGCGGTCGAGACGTAGGCTTCGACAGCGTGGGTCAGTGCATCCATGCCAGTGGCGGCGGTCAGGCCTTTGGGCATCGCGACCATCAGTTCCGGATCGTTGACTGACAGCAGTGGCGTGACGTTGCGGTCGACGATGGCCATTTTCACGTGGCGCGATTCGTCGGTGATGATGCAGAAGCGGGTCATTTCGCTGGCAGTACCGGCGGTGGTGTTGATGGCGATCAGCGGCAATTGCGGCTTGCTCGAGCGATCGACGCCTTCGTAATCGCCGATCTGCCCGCCATTGGTTGCGCAGAGGGCGATGCCCTTGGCGCAATCGTGTGGCGAGCCGCCACCCAGCGACACGACAAAATCGCAACGGCTTTCCTTCAACAGCCCCAGCCCCGATTCGACATTGGCCGTGGTCGGGTTGGGTCTGGCGCCATCGAAGGTCACCGAATCGATGTCCTGCATCGCCAGTTTCTCGGCGATCATCGCGGCCACGCCGGCCTTGGCCAGCCCGCTGTCGGTGACAATCAGCGCCTTGCGAAAGCCATAATTGCGAATCGCGACCATGGCTTCGTCGAGGCAGCCGCTGCCCATGATGTTGACCGCCGGAATGAAGAAGGTGCTGCTCATCGTGTGTCTCCTGACTGGAGCCGGATCGACTGCCTCGATTCGGCGGGTGCACACAGGATCGACCGATCGGTCACAAGCAATGTTGATCTGGCTCAATGTCCGCTCGTGATAAAGTCGCCGTCCATCTGCCCTTTGTTTTGAGACCGCCCACGCAATGACCGATTTTCTCAATGTCGACGCCACCCTCGAAGACTGGAACGCCTTGCGCGCAACGAACGATTTCCAGGGTTTGCTAGTGGGCAATGGCGCCAGCCGCGCGGTGTGGGATGACTTCGGCTACGACTCGCTGTTCGAAAACGCCCGTACGGTCGAAGAGAAACCGCTGAGCCCATCGGAACTGGCGGTATTCGACGCGCTGCAAACCCGCAGCTTCGAGCAAGTGCTGGGCGCCCTGAAAACCACCAGCCGGGTCAACAAGGCGCTGGCGGTCAGTTCAGCGGCGCCGCGCAATCGCTATTACGCGATCAAGGAAGCGCTGATCAACACCGTGCACGCGGTGCACATCCCGTGGCGGCTGGTGCAGCCTTCGACACTGGCCGTGCTCAATGCAGAACTGGCGCGCTATCGCACGGTGTTCACCACCAACTACGACCTGCTCAATTACTGGGCGCTGCAACACCCGGGCGAGGCCATTGACGACCTGTTCAACGGCGCGGACGCGAGTTTCGATCTGAGCCAGAGCGCCACCGAAAAACCGCGCCTGCTGTACCTGCACGGCGGGCTGCATCTGGTGCGCAATCAGGACGGCACCGCACGCAAACTGACCTCGACCGAAGGCACGCTGCTCGGCAGTTTCGCCATCAACAACACGATCAAAACCCTGGACGACGTGCCCCTGTTCGTCACCGAAGGGCCGAGCGCCGACAAGCTCAAGACCATCCGCAGTTCGGATTATCTGTCGTTCTGTTACGAGCAGTTATTGGCCCATGGCGACAGCCTGTGCATCTTCGGCCATGCGCTGGGCGAGCAGGATGCACACTTGGTGCGGGCATTGCGCCTGGCCAGACCCGCGACCGTGGCGATCTCGATTTACCCGCGCAGTGCCGCGTTCATCCAGCATCAGAAGCGTCACTTCGCCAAGGTGTTTGAAGGTACCGGAGTTGAGTTGCGGTTCTTTGATGCCAAGAGTCATGCCCTGGGCGACCCGCAGTTGTCGGTACCGGTTGAGGTTTGATATTGGCCGGGCTGACGCCTTCGCGAGCAGGCTCGCTCCCACAATGGAATGCGGTCACCTGTGGGAGCGAGCCTGCTCGCGAAGACGGCCTGGCAGCCAATCCAAAAGGTGACTGGAACACCGCTTTCGCGAGCAGGCTCGCTCCCACAGGTTGATGTCGGATTTCAGAGTACAGGCAGGGTCTTGTCCTTGATGGTTTTCGTCGACCCGTTGGCCTTCACGCTGGCAATGCCCTTGTCGCACGCGCCATCCGATGAATACGACTCGCTGCTGCCGATGACCT